>NC_005956.1:1415000-1577500 GCF_000046705.1 Bartonella henselae str. Houston-1
AAAACAAGAGCGTAACAAATCTTCGCAAAAAGAAAACGCCCTCGTCACAATCGCTATATAGTACTCTTTCCTCTAAAGAGTCAATATCATTTCTATAGCTTTCCTAAAAATAAATGAATACATCTTATACAAGATTGCAGTTAATATTACAATCATAGAGGGTGAGATGAAGAAAAAAATAAAAACCATCTCAATTTAAGCAAGAAAATACTTTATTTACGAAATATCTATGCGAAACTATAATCACCATTGCACAAATATCTTACACACTTTACGCTTCTTTATGCTGTAAAAAGGAAAGGAACAATGCCATCTAAGCTTACGCGCAATCAAACCCTAGTTTTGAACATTCTAAAAAACGAACAAGGGCCTTTGAGTGCCTATGCAATTCTTGACCGTTTGCGCGAAGAGGGACTTCGCGCTCCTTTACAGGTGTATCGTGCACTAGAAGGACTTCTTCAATTAAAGTGTATTCATCGCCTTGAAAGTGCAAATGCTTTTATGGCCTGCTCATATCCTGAAAATTGTCAACATGAACTAACGACTTTCATAATTTGTGATAACTGTGGTAAAGTAAATGAAATACAGAGCCCACTCATGATATATGGTGTTAAACAAATGACACAAGAAATTGGTTTTCATGCCAACAAGAGTACTATAGAAGTGCGAGGTATCTGCGAAAAATGTATGGCAAAATAATTTGTCTGCACTTGCAAACTCATATATTGAATATTATGTCATTTATATAATATCATGGTGACTTAATTTATTGTTATTTGAAAAGATCATTTTATTTTCTGGTGGCATGCTGATTTATTTTATTTGCTTACACATTAAAATATGCTTGAACTGAAAGTATAAAATCTATGTCCGCGCCCGAAACAGCTCTTCCAAAAGAAAAGATATGTATTTAAAAAAAATAAAACAGATAAAAATAATTCGTCCTATCCTCGTTATTCTTGCGCTTTTTATGCTATGGTTTGGCTATAAGTGGATAACACATTGGCGTTATATTCTCTCCACCGAAGATGCCTATGTGCAAGGAGATATTGCTGCCATTGCCCCTAAATTAAACGGATATATTAAGAAAATTGCTATTAAAGCCAATCAAGTTGTTAAAAAAGACGATGTTTTATTCTGTTTAGACAATGGTGATTATCAAATAGCCTTAGATCAGACAGAAGCGCGTCTCAACACACAACAAAAAACCCTTCTACGTATTGATGCGCAAATTGTAGCCGCTCACAGTGCTTTAGATGATGCGCAAGCACAAAAAGCAGCTGCTTCAGCCATAGCAACCAATGCACAACTAACCTTAAAACGCACTACAGAACTTAAAGCTGATCGTTATGCTCCTCAATCCGATGTTGATGATGCTAAATCAGCTTATGAACAAGCCATTGCTAATGTAAACCGTGCAGATGCACAAATAGCCGCAGCACGCGCAAACATCCAAGTGCTAGAAGCACAACGCAGTGAAACAGAAAGCCAGACAAAGAGCCTAGAACTCACACGTGATAAAGCAAAACGTGATCTTGATTCAACCATTATACGGGCTCCATTCGATGGAATCATTGGAAATTTAACAGCGAAAACTGGGGATTTTGTTGTGAATGGTCAACGTCTTGCAGCACTCGTCCCCATACAGGCGCTTTATATTGAAGCCAACTATAAAGAAACACAGTTACAAAATATTCACGCTGGACAAACGGCTTATATTACTTTTGACGCCTTCAAAAAAGAGGTTTTTACAGGGAGAGTACTTTCTATTGCACCGGCAACAGGAGCTGTTTTTTCTCTCCTACCACCACAAAATGCCACTGGTAATTTCACCAAAATTGTCCAACGCATTCCAGTACGTATCTCTATTCCAGAAGAAGCATTAAAAGACAAGCGTATCCGAGCGGGAATGAGTGTTTCAGTACAAATTGATACACGTACAAAATTGCATAATCACCCCTTATAATTCAGAAGAAAAATGATCTGTTCATGACATCTCCTATACCAGAAGTTGATCATTCTCAAAAACACGTAGGAATCCGTGAAATCGTGGTCTTTATTGCTATGGCTTTTGGTATGTTCATGGCTATTTTGGATATCCAAATCGTTTCCTCATCTTTGGCTGAAATTCAAGCTGGTCTTTCAGCAAGTTCTGAAGAAATTTCATGGGTTCAAACCTCCTATCTCATTGCTGAAGTCATCATGTTACCCCTTTCCGGATTTTTGGGAAGGTTGCTTTCAACACGAATTTTCTTTAGCATTTCAGCTATCGGTTTTACTGTTACATCTATTCTTTGTGCAACAGCGACATCTATTGAAGAGATGATTCTTTACCGAGCACTTCAGGGTTTTATTGGTGGTGGTATCATCCCCAGTGTTTTTGTCGCTTCTTATACACTTTTTCCCCCTTCAAAACGCCCCATTGTTACCCCTATCGTTGGACTGGTAGCAACATTAGCACCCACCATCGGTCCAACTGTGGGAGGCTATCTTTGTAATATCCTATCATGGCATTGGCTCTTTCTTATTAATGTGCCCTGCGGAATAATTATCTCAATTCTCGCTTGGAAATTGATTGATTTTGATAAAGCTGACTTCTCTTTAATGGCTAAATTTGATTGGTTAGGTCTTATTTCCATGGCAACTTTTCTAGGAACTTTGGAATATATTCTAGAAGAAGGTGCACGTCATGATTGGCTACAGGATACTCTAGTCTTTAATTTTTTTATTATCATGATTTTGTCTGCTGGAGTATTCTTCTGGCGCGTTTTAACAACAAAAGAGCCAATTGTTGATCTCTCTGCTTTTTCTAATTTTAATTTTTCAACCGCAGCAATTTTTTCTTTTATGCTTGGAATAGGTCTTTATGGACTCACCTACCTTTATCCTGTCTATTTAAGCCAAATCCGCCATTATGATGCTCTCATGATTGGCGAAACATTATTTATTTCAGGTCTTGCTATGTTTTTGGCTGCTCCTCTTGCGGGTTTCCTTTCAGCACGAATTGATGCACGTCTTATGATAGCGATAGGTTTTTCTGGCTTTGCATTAGGAACCTGGTTGGCCAGTTCTATCACAGATGATTGGGATTTTTGGGAACTCTTTTGGCCTCAAGTTCTTCGTGGTGTCTCGATTATGTTATGCATGGTGCCTATTAATGATATTGCTTTCGGATCACTCTCACAAGAACATATGAAAAATGCTTCCGGACTTTTTAATCTTACACGCAATCTTGGTGGTGCAGTAGGACTTGCTATTATAAGTACGCTTATAACAAAGCGCGCAGACTTCCATTATGAACGGATAGCCGAGACTATCCAACAAGGAAGTACCCAAGCAACTGAAATGCTTTCAAAGCTCACTATGTACTTCAAATTTGCGACTTTTGATCCACAAGCTCTTGCACTCTTCCAATTTTTAAATATGGTTCGTACACAAGCAATGGTGATGGCTTTTAGCGATATCTTCTTTATAATAACCATTATTTTTTGCATCTTGACATTCTTAACCATTTTTCTCAAAAAAATACCACCATCCACTGATATCCCTCCCAGTCACTAAGTTGTGCATACCTCACTTTTTAAACCAAAGGAACATGAGTCATAGATCAGAAATCCTATAAAAAAGATTTTTTATCCAATGCTTAAGAAATATCTAAAACTTTTGAATTTATTAAAAAAGCTTTCACGTTTTTATTCTTTATAAAGATGTTCATTATTGTCGTGTGATGTTTTCTTCGTTGAGCAGAAAGAAATAAGAGAAATGCAGTCTTATTTCTTTATCCGTTTTTTGTGCATCTCAATATAACTCTTATCAGCAATAATTGGTGTATTTTCATTCCCCCATCAAGATGCTAAGTGATGTGGATAAAAGTATTCCAGCCTCTGGAATGAAGAGAAAACACAAAGTTGAGTCCCACGCATACCTTACTATGACTCTTCAGCATCAAATTTTGGCTTACTTTTGCCAAAACCTCCCTTTCATTCTGGCCTTATCTACAGTCTGCTGCACAATCTATAGCTTCCAGCATAATTCAGAATTCGCATCACAGAGGTAAACGTAAATAAAAGTTAAAGCGATCCTCACAGGTGCACAATTACGTCCTTAAAAAGCTCTTCTAAAACTTGATGCCAATGGTCTTTATTCATAACTTTTATGGATAAATGTTACATAATGTCTAAGAGCAACAAAACTCTCACCATTGAGTCACTATTAAAAATAACATAAATTTCTTTAAAAAAATGACGAGTAAGATTTTCAGTCCTCACGCGCATCGAATAAACTTATCCTCCACAAACGGTCAATCTTTCTCCAATCTCTACACTTAAGAGCATATTTCTTCCTAGTAACGCACCTGCTCTTTTACTAATAGAACATCACCAATCGCACTTTTTTTCTCAAATCTTCCTGAAGTACGCAAAGTCTAAGCAAAACAGCATGAAGTGCAAAAAGTATTTTTTCCTCTTTCAATACATATATCCTGTAAAAATGTTTGCATGCTCAAAACCTTATACTGAATGATTATCGCAAATGACACCTTACTCAGCATAAAACATGAGTACACTTCCAATGATTATCCATCACAAATTTTGCTCAAAGCCATTTTAGAACTATGCAAAATCTTCTGTATATTACCCATTGATCAACAAAAATGATTAAAGAAGATAAAGTTTATAGGAAAGAAAAAACCATACTCCGAAATAAAATTGTCTCAAACATTGCACTTGAAAAAAATAATAGACCACCACCAACACACTCAACGCTTAAACTTCCCAAAGAAGACATCGCGGAAAAAAGAAAGTTAAATGAACAGCTTCTTTAAGCAACTTTATGGTGCTGAAAAGAATTCCAATCTTCTAACTCTCCGCTTGGTGTCAAAATACCATGACACGAAGTGAGATAATGAGGAATTAATTCCAGCGCTTGAAAACGATGTTTTTCATAAGGACCAGGCATTGCTAAATTTTTTGTGAGACTGCTTGAAAAACCAAAACGCTGATAAAATGCACAATCACCGACAAGAAAAATAGCACCGTACCCCATTTTTTTTGCTGTTGCAATCGCATGCCGCATAAGAGCAGACCCTATCCCAATACCGGAGCATTCCGCTGCAACAGCAAGAGGTCCCAAAAGTAAAGCATGCTGTATTTCATTATGTCCTTTATTAAATTGAACATGCCAAAGACGCACACTGCCCACAAGTTCTCCAAGCGTATTTTTAACGACAAAGGAAAGTCCACAAGCAGCCAACCGCCCACGACGTAAAACTTCTGAGGATTTACGCTTACGTCCCTTTCCTAGTGTCAAATC
The DNA here is from genome assembly GCF_000046705.1 of Bartonella henselae str. Houston-1. NCBI lineage: Bacteria > Pseudomonadati > Pseudomonadota > Alphaproteobacteria > Hyphomicrobiales > Bartonellaceae > Bartonella > Bartonella henselae. The sequence goes on from NC_005956.1 coordinate 1,420,311, forward strand.
AAGTAAATGCTCCCGATGAGGTTTATCAGCTTCTTGCTCCGATGCGAGTGTAAAAAATGCATCATCTTTTGTTTGAAAATAAATCATATTCATGTTTGTCACCACCCCCACTTGTAGCTCTTTATACCATCTTATAAAGGAAAAATTCAAATCACATAGGATGGTAAAGGCTCAAAACCATTAAATGCAACAGACGCGTAAGTCGCCGTATAAGCACCAGTCCCATGAATTAATAACTCATCCCCTACTGTGAGGGATAAAGGTAACAGATAAGGTGTTTTTTCATAGAGAACATCTGCCGAATCACAAGTTGGCCCAGCTAAAATACAAGGCTCCATTGCCTTATCATCATGAGGGGTCTCAATGGGATAACGAATAGCTTCATCCATGGTCTCGGTAAGACCGTTAAATTTGCCAACATCCAGATAAACCCATCGGATATTATCATTGTCTGCTTTTTTGGATATAAGAACAACCTCTGTACGAATAACACCAGCATTGCCAACCATCCCGCGCCCTGGCTCAATGATCGTTTCAGGAATACGATTACCAAAATATTTTTTTAATGAATCAAAGACAACTGTGCCATAAGCTTGTGTTGTAGGAACATCTTTCAAATAACGGGTTGGAAAACCACCCCCCATATTCACTAATTTCAACGAAATTCCTTCATGCTCCAAGTGCCGAAAAACCGTAGCCGCATCTGACAAAGCGCGATCCCATGCACTAAGATCTGTCTGCTGAGAACCAACATGAAAGGAAACACCATATGCTTGCAAACCTAATTGATGTGCGCGACGCAACACATCAACCGCCATAGCAGGAACACAACCAAACTTACGTGACAATGGCCATTCTGCACCCTTTCCATCCGTAAGAACCCGACAAAACACGCGAACTCCTGGAGCAGCTCGAGCAATCTTTTCCACTTCTTCAACACAATCAACCGCATAAAGCGAAATACCCAATGCGTACGCCTGTGCAATATCACGCTCTTTTTTAATAGTATTACCAAAAGAAATACGATCAGAGGTTGCTCCTGCCTTTAAAGCCATTTCAATTTCCGCAACAGAAGCAGCATCAAAAGAAGACCCTAAAGAGGCAAGCAAATTTAAAATTTCAGGAGCTGGATTCGCCTTTATCGCGTAAAAGATCCGGGACTGCGGAAGAGCTTTTTCAAAGTTTAAATAATTTTCACGAATAATATCAAGGTCAACAATTAAGCAGGGACCTTCAGAACGATGTTTTGCAAGAAAATCGCGAATACGTTGCGTCGCCATCTGTCAATTCTCCCAGGGGATAAACCCACCCTACGACTGGACAGCACAAAGCTGCTTATAGCCAAAGGACAAAACACACACAAAAACGCTCTACACCCTGATTCCCTAATAACCAGGAAGAAAGCAGCATTGCATGCAGCGAAAAAACAGCGCGAAAATCGCGTTGCTTTACTTTTTCTGCCTTTTTGATTGGAGTTGAGAAAACCACTTCCGCACTGAAGGCAATGAGGTGTGCCTCTATAGTTATCCCAGCATTTGGACAGCTGGAAGACACCAGAAAGGCCCGCACCGTCGTTGCTTCAAGATGTCCTCATTCTTTCGGTTGGCCGTAAGAATGACTGGAGCGGTTAGTTCCAGGTACCGTACCGGTTAATCTCACCATTTGAGAACCAGCGGACACCCACAGGCACGTGCGACTTTGGGCAAAACTCATATAGAACGAATTCTGATTTATTTCAATCATTTTTTTTATTTTAAATATTTTTTAACCTTTAAAGAAAAGTTGATGCAAAAAAGCAACAGTTCTCTCAAGCAAATAAGTCACATATTCCCTTTAATAGAATTGTAGCTTTCACGAAAAAAACCATACCATCGTGATACAAATGCATAATATTTTCTTTAAAAGAGCCTCTTTGCTTGGCTTTTTAATCCCCTGTGTCCACACTCACTCATGGAAGATATGACGCTACAAGAAATTGATTTATAAAGATAATTTATCATTTTGCAACTTGAATGAGAACATTGAATATCATAAGATTCTCTCATCTCAAACCCTCCAAACCCTCTCATAGTGAATCACTCAAAATCATTCGCCTGCATATCATAAGCGAGGTTGGCGTGTGGATGAAAACTCCTCAAGAAAGGAGTAAAAATACCCTTTATGAACCATCTCAATGAAAGGATTGTTGCAACATTTTGAGCTGGAAAAGAGAATGACAGAACCGGCGTGTATCTTCATAAGCATCAAGAGGGTCGTGCTCAATAGATTTCCCGTTATACCCTTAACAGATGCCGTCATAATCGTGAAAGGGCTTTTGTGCACTAACGGATATCCCCTTAAAATAAACACGTGAATGAGCAATATTATGGCGTTCTGTTCTTCGTGAAGAGTGTTACCCTATTAAAGAACGTGAAAAACAAAAACGTGAGACAATACGCAATCTCCATTATTGAAAGGATACTGTTCCTAGATACTCTTAAAAGCCGTAAAGCTGAATTAAAGAGTGATAGTAAGGCTGGAGGCTGGTTTTTACCTTTACATCCCCAAATGAGGTTATTTCCCTGTTTCAGAGATTACACACAGATACACGCAATGTTCTTGCCCCTATCTGGCATACAAAAGCTGCAACAAAATGGAAAGCACTTATCTTTCAATCCTTTGTCTCAAACATGCTGCTGCATTAGAATAGGATGTTAATTTACAAGTAACAGCCACAAGAAACACCATTTCTATGTTTATGAAATCATACGCCATGACCATCATGTCTTTATCGACCCCAATACATAAACTCTCGCATTTAAACAGTTTATCAATCGGCCTGTTACATCCATTCCAAAACTGCTTTTCAAGTCACACACTCTTCCATTGAGCTGTCTCCTCGATTGAAATATATCATGAAGTAATTTTTAATAATTGAGAATTAAAAATTGAAACAAACCAAAGATTACACAATCAAAGATATCTCATTCAAAATGTGTAGCTCTGATTTATATTTTTAAATCAAGAGCTTCATTTTCACAACCAACAAAAGACTGGGTAATGGCCAGTCTTATAAAATACTTGTCTGCTCAAAACGAAATTCTTTTCTTGAAACAACCGAAAAAAGCAAAATCCTTAAACGCTAAAGTACAATAGCTTGTATCACTCTTGATGAGAATGCATTGCACGCAATTTTGATAATTGGAACTGCCTATGACGTTCGCGAAAGCGCTCCCTATCATCTTCACTGCGCGTATTATAACAAGCATCACACGAGACACCTTCCTCATAATGAGGCGATAATTTGCTTTCAGTATTAAGAGGAGAACGACATGCGCGACATAATTCGCGCCCACATTCTTCAAGACCATGTTTAACAGAAACACGTTCATCAAAAACGAAACACTCCCCCCACCACAGACTATCTTCTTTTGGAATTGTTTCCAAATATTTAAGAATCCCACCTTTTAAATGGTAAACCTGTTCATAACCAAGTTCACGAACATAAGCTGTTGATTTTTCACACCTAATACCACCTGTACAAAACATAGCAATTTTCTTTTTCTTTTTTAAATCAGCTTCATGCTTAAGCACCCATGCGGGAAATTCACGAAATGTTTTGATACGCGGATCAACCGCTCCTTGAAAACTGCCAATTGCATATTCGTAATCATTACGTGTATCAATGAGAAGCGTTTCTTCATCTTGAATAAGGGCATTCCAATCTTTAGGGTCCACATAAGTACCAACGGCTTTTAACGGGTTAACACCGTCAACTCCCATTGTCACAATTTCTTTTTTCAATCGTACTTTCATACGATGAAAAGGCATTTTTGATGCCCATGAATATTTAATCTCAGGCATTTGAAATGCTGGTTCAGCTGTAATAAAATCCACTAATGTCTCAATAGCAGCACAAGATCCCGCAACAGTTCCATTAATTCCCTCTTGTGCTAAAAGGAGGGTACCTTTGATATCCTTTGCTTGACATAAATCCAGCAAAGGCTTTTGTAATTGACGGTAATGCTTCAAATCCGCAAAGCAATAAAGAGCAGCAACTTTAAAATTCTTTTCCATAGTTTTGGCATAACGTGGGTTTCATTCAATTTCAAGACTTATTCATTTACTCTTTAAGATATTGTGCTTAATCAAACTATCCTTACCCATCATTTCTTGGAGAAAAAACACCATGTGCCAAAAAATAGAGAAGCTGTTATCACTGCTCCAGGAACAAACCATTATACCTGTTTTGCATATTGATACTCTACAAAATGCCGTGCCTTTAGCACGTGCCCTTGTCAAAGGAGGCTTAAGAACAATTGAAGTCACCTTGCGAACAGCAAATGCACTCGACGCGATTAAAGCCATTACACAAGAAGTACCCGAATCAATCGTTGGAGCAGGAACAATTCTTAGCACTATACACTATAAACAAGCAGAACATGCAGGAGCAAAATTTATCGTAAGTCCTGGATTTTCAAACAAATTGATTGATTATGCAAAAAACAGTGAAATCCCCCTTCTCCCAAGTGCTCTTACACCAAGTGAAGTAATGAAAGCACTGGACAAAGGCTATTCATATCTTAAATTTTTTCCTGCTGAAGCAGCAGGAGGTATTACCTTTGTAAAAGCTTTAGCCGCCCCCTTCTCTGAAATCCGATTTTGCCCGACAGGCGGCATAAAACAAAAAAATGCTGCTCAATGGCTCCAGCTTTCTAATGTCTTCTGTATTGGTGGTTCTTGGATAGCTCCTCGAAATCTTATCACAGCAAAAAATTGGCATGCGATTAGCGCATTAGCACAAACTGCAGCACAACTTTCCTCTTATCCTACAAAAGTGTGTTCCACAATATAAGATTCCAGTGCATCATCATTGGCGCCTTCAACAAGACCAAAAGCTTCACACATTCTTGCACAATCTTTCAGCATTGCCATGGAATTACAAATCATCACAAGGTCCTCATCAGCATGAATTTTCAGCAAACCAGTCATTTCAAAAAAATACCACTCTCCATAACAATCGTAATGCACCCCATATGCTCAGAAGTTTTCCGAGTCGTCATGGAATAAAATTTCAACTGTAGTGTGTATTCACCAATTAGTGGATCTTCTCGTAAAGAGATGACAAGATCTTTCGCATAATTAAACTCATCCCATTTACGGGGTGTTTGAATAAGAACGACTTCTGAAAATTTTCATAAATTTCAGGATCACGGATAAGACTTGCAAAGGGAGAAACTCCTGTCACTATTGAGAGCAGATAAAGACACATTTCAGAAACAAAAGTGCCAAAAGGATCACTGTCCTTTAGATTTTCATGCTTTATAATACAGAGTATCTATCCTCTCACCCTACAAAGGCACGCTCCACAACATATGTAGCCGGTGCATTATTGGCACCTTCAACAAGACCAAAGACTTCACACATTCTCGCACAATCTTTCAGCATCGCCATGGAACCACAAATCATCACCCGATCTTCATCAGCATGAATCTTCGGCAAACCAGTCATTTCAAAAAAAGCGCCACTCTCCATAACAGTCGTAATGCGCCCCATATGCTCAGAAGATTCGCGCGTAGTCATAGGATAAAATTTCAGCTGTGGTGCGTATTCACCAATTAGTGGATCTTGTTGTAGAGAGACAACCAAATCTTTTGCATAATTAAGTTCATCGCACTCACGAGTTGTTTGAATAAGAACGACTTCTGAAAATTTTTCATAAGTTTCAGGATCACGGATAAGACTTGCAAAGGGAGCAACTCCTGTCCCTGTTGACAAAAGATAAAGGCGTTTTCCAGGAATAAGGGCATCAAGAACCAGCGTTCCAGTAGATTTTTTACGCATAAGAACGGTATCACCAATTTTAATTTTTTGGAGATGTTCGGTTAATGGCCCTCCTGGAACTTTGATCGAAAAAAATTCAAGCTGCTCATCCCAAAATGGACTTGCAATCGAATAAGCACGATAAATTGGCTTTTCTGCATTTGGCAAACCAATCATAACAAATTCACCAGAACGAAAACGAAAACTTTCAGGACGATTCAAGCGAAATTTAAACAAACGGTCTGTATAGTGATAAACTTCCTGTACAGTAAGCGCGAATACATTTTCAGGAATAGGAAAATCTGATGCAACGCTGCTGATGTTTGACTGAACATTGCTAGCAGACGTATTCATAAAATTCTTCCCTTATCTTCATTCAACGTTAAACCTTCAAAGTGATATAATACGCGCGTCATCATCTGCCAATATTTTTCTTAAAATGCAAACCACGAGATTAACACTTTTATATCAAAATTAGTCGAAGAAAAAACTGAAAAACATGATAAAGGAAAATCGCATTCATCAGGAAAGCTTCTTTTTGCTGCTCGTGTTATTCCTTATCGTGGTTCTTGGCTTGATATTGAGTTTGATGTTAAAGACATCTCATTTATACTCGTATTGAGCGGCAACGTAAAATTCTTGTTACAAGTCTTTTGATGGCATTAAGGATGTATACATCAGATATTTTGTCGATTTTTTATATTAAAGTTACCTATGAACGAGATAGAGATGGACAGCGTATTCTTTATTCTAGTGATCGCTTTAAAGGTATGAAGTTTGTTTCTAACCTTATAAATGCCGACAGTGGTGAAATTGTTGCAGAAGCTGGTAAAAAATAACGGTTCGTGCAACAAAGGCTGTGGCAAAAAAAGGTTTAAAGATACTTAAAATCAGCGAAGAAGATTTATAAAGATCTTATCTTATAGAGGATATTAATTACCAGACAGATGAAATTTATCTTGAAGCTGGTGATAAAAATTGACGAAAAAACATGAAGGATTTTGTTTGATGTTCATGCATATTCTACAAAAGAAAAATCAAAACATTTAAACTTAAAAAAGCTTATTAATCTGACCAGTTGTAACAGGTAATAAGTATTACCTATAAACAAAGAAATGCTCTCTAATTTTTCAAAACTTATAATCAAAAACCTTAAGAGAGATAAAACTTATGTCTATCTAACAATAATCTTACAATTTCTCCACAAAATCCCCAACGAATTAGCTTTTCTGATGATTAATAAACAATCACTCAACAGTCCTTTAGAAAAATCTCTATAGTGTCACTGTTTTAACAGTTAATCTATCACCATAAACACTATACCTCTTCCCCCAAGAATTTTTATAATCAAAAACTATAAAAATATCCCTCTTAACGATATCTGTATCATAAATGAAAAAAGAAGGGCCTTCATAATCTAAACAAAAGCCAAAGAAAAAAACGGCAACAGAACACCCTACTGCATTCTCATTGTTAGCGAAAATATGAAAATGCAACACAAGCATTTTTAAAAGATCATTCAAACAGTAAATACAATATTCATTGAATGGTTTCCAACTTAATCAAATCTGAAATGCAATTACATCCATGAAAATGGAACAGCAATTTGACAACGTTCTACACAACACAGAATAGCCGCTGTCATTCGTATTTTTATCAAAGCAAGAGAGAACATTTCATAAAAAATTTTCAAATTATTGATAATCATACCGTTCAATTTATGCTTGTTATCTTCTGGGAAGCGCAAATGTTAGCGGTATGAAAAAACAGATCAATAATGCGTTTCTATAATTTTCCAGCAATCACTATCAGACATATATATCAATTGTATTCCCCTCTTGACCTCCTTCACATCATTATTTACATGAAGAGATAAGCTGTAAGTTGCTCTGTGATCAACAAAAATTGATTTCCATTTAAATAAACGAGCTTGTGGAAAATAGATAGGAGATGCCCAAAAAACATCTTAGGAACGAGTAACGATCAAATCAGCTGCTTTCAACGCATCAGAAATGGTTTGTGCACTCAAATTTTTCCCATTAACAAGAGAAACTTCAGGTGCATGAGGTGAGGCTACTGCTCCAAAATTACTTACAGTATTAATGCAAGCATCATCATTACAGGCAGCTTAAACCACATAAGGATCATTGCAATTTCCGTAAGTATAGGTACTTTGCTTAGCCTTGACTGTATTATCACCGATAGGAGCTCTAAAGATTGAACTTTGCATACCCATCACAAAAAAAGATAAAAGTTGCCCATCTCCTTGAGAATACTCTTCAACAAAGCCAAGAGAAGCATAAAATTTGCCAAATGTTTTTGGAACTTCAATAACACCCACAGTTGTTTTTGTACCATCCATTAAATCTGTTATGGTGCCAGTAACTAAATTTTCCTTTTTTGAAACATCAAATTCATACTGATGCCCCGTCTTCCATGGTATTTTAATACGACATTGCACTCCAGAACCTTCATGATCAAAATAATGATACTAATCACTCTTCCAACCAACAGCATTCCAGATAGAGTAATTAACGAAATGATCACCTCCACTGTTTTGTAAACCAATATACCCAACATCACCGTTTTTAAAGAAAAACTGATTTGCCCAGTAATAATGAGAGTTCATTCCACCATCGTTACTAATCTTCTGGAAAAACGTTAATTGATCTAACCTCTGAATGAGCAGACCATGCATGTTGAATAAAAATAATACCACCAGCAACAACAGCGTAACTTGCCGAACTCACTAAAAACCAGAAAAAATGAATAATATTTTTGGGATTCTGTAATTCATCCCCCATTAATTCACTACAGATAAGATTGATTTTATCAGAATTACACTCTATACTTAATATCATAATGAATATCGCGCAAACTTTAATCCGCTTTTGTATACTAAATATAGAGTAAGAGTATTGCGTATCTCTGTTTGGGTAATCTCTGAAACAGGTAGACAGCTTAATTTGGAGAGAACATAAAGTTGTAAAGGTAAAAACCAGTTTCCAGTGTTGTCATCTCCCTTTAAATTCGGCTTTACGACTTTCAAAAGCATCTAAAGCAATATCTTTTAAATCATGGAGAGTATTGCTTCACGTTTTTATTTGTCGCGTTCTTTCAAGAGGTCACACCCCTTATGCAAAACAGAACACCATTGGGTTGCCAATTCACGCGCTTTCTTTAAAGAGACATCCGTAAGTGCACTTAAGCCCATTTCGCAATCCTGCCCGTGAATAGTATAATACCACCTTTACACTTATGAAGGAGAAAACCTGTACCCATCATACTATTTGCCAGCAGCCTCCAATGTTGCTACAGCCCTTGGCACCTGAAATGATCCATAAGGGAGCATTTTGGATCTTTGTCTTTAAACAATTTTATCCACACTCTAGTCCCGCTTGTAATGTGTAAGCGAATAGTTTTGATTGATTCAACATCAACAAGATTGGCATAAGAAAATCTTACGGTATTAGGGCCTCTCATTCAATATAAAAACAATGAATTGTCCTTATAATCAATATGATGAGCTATTGATCCTAAAGTTTTTCTGTTTTCACCATGAAAAATGCTACAACATTGCCAGTGAGCCTTTGTTTTTTTAATATGCTTTATCCAAGGAGAATGAAGTCTATGCCTTCGCAACTGTGTAAATTACGTGTTCATAAAAATACAAAGAGAGTAAAATACTCTATTGATGATACTCAAAATATGCCTTTTACCTTAAAAGGTTGCTTTGATAACACATAATTCAGTATGAACTGCTCATGATTTTGATAAGAACAAACAGCACACGCATCCTTTTCATATATCATAGAAAACTATATGAAAGAACCAAAGTAAACTTCTTGTCTCACTGACTCGAGAGAGGATTTTTTAAAATGAACAAATCCGCTAAGGATACAGCAAACCCATTATTTCCTGCTACAGCTATAGCAACCATCGACGTGCGTGCTATTGTTGCAAATTATAGAACTTTAGCCCAACATGTTGCTCCAACTGAGTGTTCAGCGGTAGTGAAAGCTAATGCCTATGGGTTAGGGGCACATAAAATTGCCCCGGCACTTTATCAAGCTGGTTGCCGCACTTTTTTTGTTGCCCAAATCGAAGAAGCGCTTCAATTAAAAGCCGTTTTACCAGAAAATGTCATGATTGCTCTTCTGAATGGTTTTCCACATAAAGCGGAAGAATTTGTCGCACAATCGGGTATTATCCCTCTTTTGAACTCTTGGTCTACTATCGAAGATTGGCAAACACTTTGCCAAAAAAAGAATAAAAAATTTCCCGCAATCATTCAAGTCGATACCAATATGAGCCGATTAGGGCTTGATAAAAAAGAATTACAAAAACTCATCAAAAACCCTACAATTTTTGAAAAAGCAGAAATAAAATATATTCTCAGTCACCTTGCGAATGGAGAGGACGCCTCTCATTCATCCAATAATAAACAATTAGCTGCTTTCAAGAGAGTACTTGCACAGTTACCTACCTGTAAAGTCTCATTTGCCAATTCTGGAGGCATTTTTCTTGGTTCAGATTTTTATTTTGATCTTGTTCGCCCCGGTATTGCACTTTACGGTGTTGATCCCCATGGCAAACATCCAACACCTCTTAAAGCTGTTGTAAAAGTTGAAGCCCAAGTTCTTCAAAGCCGCTTTATTGACGCAGGAATACCTGTTGGTTATCGAGAAAGCTTTATGACCCGCAGACCAAGCACTCTTGCAACCATTTCTATTGGCTATGCAGATGGTTGGCCACGGATTCTTTCGAATAAAGGTACCGTTTATTTCAATGGGCACAAACTCCCTATTGTTGGACATATTTCTATGGATTCTATCATAGTCGATGCTACTGATCTCGATAAAAAACCTCAAAGAGGTGATTGGGTAGAGCTCATTGGCCCTCATCAACCCCTTGAAAAAGTATCTACAGATACCAATACCATTCCTCATGAAATTCTCACTTCTCTAGGAAAACGCTATAAGCGCATTTACATTTAAAACCCTCTCGAGAAATAAAGTGAGGGAAATGACTCTCTCAGTAAAAGAATTTCTCAGAGCTTCCAAACATGATTTTAAACAGCCAAATATACGGGCTATCCATCAATACGCCTTCTTCCACATCCTGTTCATCAATATTTTCATCAAAATGCTTAAGCGAATAATGACAATGGAAATCATCAATTTACTTTAAGATTATTTTAGATAACTACCAGAAAAACGAAAACCAATACGCACCAAGGAAAACAGTATGATTCAATTCATGAATAGATGACAAAAAAGCCCACACATTTTGTTTTTGTGTAAGCTTTTTTCATTAATGTAAAAAAAACTTTAATAAGTGTTTCCCAAGGGCGGACAAGAACAAATAAGCATTCTGTCTCCTGCAACATTATCAATACGTGAAACAGGAGGCCAATATTTATTCGCTGGATCAAGAGAGCAATTGGGAAAAGCAGCTTCTTGTCGTGAATAAGGCCGCGCCCAAGTATCATCTAATGTATCGACCAATGTATGTGGTGCATGAACCAATGGATTATCATCTTTTGGCCAAACACCACTACCGATTTTCTTAGCTTCCTCAGCAATAGAGAGCAAAGCATCACAAAAACGATCAATCTCTGCTTTTGGCTCTGATTCAGTTGGCTCAATCATCAAAGTTCCAGGAACAGGAAAAGACATCGTGGGCGCATGAAACCCATAATCAATGAGACGTTTTGCAATATCATCAACACTCACCCCATACTGCTCTTTCAACACACGTGTATCCACGATACATTCGTGAGCAACACGTCCATGTTTGCCTCGATAAAGAATGGAATAAACCTGTGAAAGACGTGCAGCAATATAATTGGCATTCAAAATTGCTGTTTGTGTTGCATATTTCAAACCCTCAGCGCCCATCATCCGAATATACATCCAAGTAATAACGAGAATAGATGCGCTTCCATAAGGAGCTGCAGAAACTGCATGTGTTGTCCCCTCTTGTTCATGACCTGGCAAAAATGGTTTGAGATGCTCTACCACTCCAATTGGCCCCACACCAGGACCACCGCCACCATGAGGAATAGCAAATGTTTTATGAAGGTTCATATGACAAACATCCGCCCCAATATCTGCCGGACGAGCAAGGCCAACAAGTGCATTTAAATTGGCACCATCAAAATAAACTTGCCCTCCATTTTCATGGATAAGAGAACAAATATCCTTAATACTTTCCTCATAAACACCGTGTGTTGAAGGATAAGTGATCATGAGAGCAGCTAAACGCTCCTTATACAATTGTGCTTTCATTTTGAGATCATCAAGATCCACATCACCATCGTTCAAGCATTTCACCACAACAACTTCCATACCGGCCATATGTGCTGAAGCTGGATTGGTACCATGCGCAGATGCAGGAATAAGACAAAGCGTGCGTTGATGTTCACCCCGCGATTGGTGATACCTACGAATTGCCAAAAGCCCAGCATATTCCCCTTGAGCACCAGAGTTTGGCTGAAAAGAAACTTGTGCAAACCCTGTAATTTCACACAACCACGCATTTAACTGATGAATCATTTCCTGATAACCCACCGCATCTTCTCGCGAAGCAAAAGGGTGTATATTGGCTACCGTAGGCCAACTCACAGGCATCAGTTCAGCTGCCGCATTAAGCTTCATTGTACAAGAGCCAAGAGGAATCATTGCCCGATCTAATGCCAAATCCTTATCTGACAAACGACGCAAAAAGCGCATCATATCCGTCTCTGAATGAACCGCATGGAAAAAGGGCTGCGAAAGAAAAGTAGTATCCCGCCCCTTTCCCATAAGTCTTGGAGAAGCCTGATCAACTAACCCTGCACCAAAAAGCTGTGCTAAAGCATGGGCATCTTCTTGTGTTGATAATTCATCAAAATTGATAACAACCCTATCATCATCAAGAACACGGATAAGACGCCCACCAGCTTTTGCCTGACAAGCAATCTCCCGTGCTTTTCCCTTCACAACAATGCTGACACAATCAAAAAAATATTCCCCTTCACAAGAGATACCTACTGCCTCTAAACCACCAACGAAACGACATGTTAAATGATGAACGCGCTGAGCAATTTCCTGTAAACCTTGTGGACCATGCCAAACAGCATAAGCCGTTGCCATATTTGCTAACAGAGCCTGTGCTGTACAAATATTTGACGTCGCTTTATCGCGCCGGATATGTTGTTCACGTGTTTGCAATGCTAAACGAAAACCAACACGTCCTTTCGTATCCACAGATTGACCAACAATGCGTCCTGGAATGAGACGTGTGAGCGCATCACTGACAGCAAGGTAACCAGCATGCGGCCCCCCAAATCCCATTGGAACGCCATAACGCTGCATAGAGCCGACAACAATATCAGCTCCCCATTTTGCTGGTGCTTCCATAAGGGTAAGTGCCAAAGGATCAGCAACCACAATCACCAGTGCTCCTTTTGCTTTTGCTTCTTTAATGACTTCACTATAATCATTAAAAGAGCCTTTTGTATCTGGCCAAGACAAAACAATCGCAGCTGTATCAGAACAAATTTCGCTATTTTTGCTAACTTGAAGACCTTGTGTTTCAGCACGCGTTTGTACAACGCTTAAGATCTGCGGATGTAAAAGACTCTGAAGAGAAATCTTCATTTTTTTCTCACGCGTAAAGCGGAAAGCCACTGTAATAGCTTCAGCTAAAGCGGTTGCTTCATCAAGAAGTGAAGCAGCTGCAACAGGCAAACCTGTGAGTTCACTAATCAATGTCTGAAAATAAAATAAAAGCTCTAAACGACCCTGACTAATTTCTGCCTGATAAGGCGTATAAGCAGTATACCAAGCTGGATTTTCAAAAAGATTCCGCAAAATAACGGGAGGAACATAAGTTCCATGATATCCCTGCCCAATAAAGCTTTTGTGCAGATAATTACGCTCCATCATCTTGGAGAGTTCTTCCAAAGCTTGCCCTTCACTCACTGCCTTTGGAAGATTAAGCGGTCGTCCCAAATGAATAGAGTGAGGAAGAGCTTGAGAAACTAATGTATCAATAGAATCGACTGCTACAATATCAAGCATTTTTTGTTTTTCATCAGGACGAAGCCCAATATGGCGAGAAAAAAAAGGACGCTCTAACATAGGACTCATCCAATCAGTTCTTTATAAGCAGCTTCATCCAGCAGCCTTTCAAGTTGCGTTTCATCCTGTACAGTCATTTTCCAGAGCCAACCTTCTGTTTCAGCTTTTTGGTTTACCAGTTCAGGACTCTCTGCCAAAGCTGCATTTATTTCGACCACTTCACCATCAAGAGGTGCATAAACATCTGAAGCCGCTTTCACCGATTCAACAACAGCAGCAGCATCTCCCTTAGAAAGTTTTGTTCCATTTTGTGGCAAATCAATAAAAACCAAATCCCCTAATTGCTCTTGAGCATAATCTGTGATCCCAACAGTAACCACTTGTCCTTCAACGCTAAGCCATTCATGATCTTGTGTAAAATAAGTTTTAGACATAAAAAAATTATCCTTTAAAATAACGTTGTTCAACAAAAGGGAGTGAATGAACAGACAGTGCAATCTTTTTGCCACGCAGCTCTGTAAATACTTCTGTTCCTTCCACTTTCCAAGCAACAGGAACATACCCCATCGCGACAGGACCATCAAAAGAAGGGCCAAAACCACCTGACGTTACCACCCCAATCCGATTGCCTTCATTATCGAAAAGCACAGCACCAGCACGAATAGGTTGGCGTGTTTGTGGTTTTAAACCAACACGACAACGAGAGGGACCTTTCTGAAGAGATTCCAGAAAAGCCTTTGCTCCATAAAATTGCGCTTTTTCTCGAACATTTTTGGGAACAGCCCATGTCAGTGCAGCATCAATGGGCGTAGTATCAGGGGTAATATCATTGCCATGCAAGCATAACCCTGCCTCCAATCGAAGACTGTCACGCGCTGCAAGACCAACCCACTCAACACGAGAATCGCCGAGCAGCTTTTCAGCCAATGCGCGTGCACAACCTATAGGAAGAGCAATTTCAAAACCATCTTCTCCTGTATAACCAGAACGGGTGATAAACCAATCTTGTTGTGGTTCAAATCCTTGCATAAACAACAGTTCATTTCCCGGCAAACCAGCATCAGCTAGAACAGCAGCCGCTTGTGGCCCTTGAAGAGCAAGTAAGACCCTTTCAAGAGCAATCACTTGACATTCAAAGCCAAAAGCACGTTTTTCAAGTTCAGCAAAGTCGGCTTGTGCATTACCAGCATTAGCGACCAGCATAAAGCGGCACTCTGCCAAACGAGTAAGGATAAGATCATCAAGAATGCCAGCCCGCTCATTAAGCAAATAGCTATAGCGCGATTGACCAATCTTTAACAGTGCCGCATCAACAGGAAGAGCATAAGATAAAAATTCCACTGCTTTCGGCCCCTCAACAGCAATCAATTTCATATGAGAAATATCAAAAAGGCCTGCATGCGCACGCGTATGAAGATGCTCTTTCAAAACCCCAAGAGGATAAGTCAAAGGCATTCGCCAACCGGCAAAAGCACCAAATTTTGCTCCGGCTTTTTCATGCAATTCATATAAAGGAAGTGTTTTTAAAGAAGATGTTTCAAATTCTTGTGATGTACCCATAATATCTCCAAAGTCGCGCCAACACTCACACAATGTGTTCGTCTCTGCACCCCTCTGTTACAAACCTGAGAGACTCGCGAAAAAAGTTTTCGCTTACACCTTCGGCGCGGCCCCTCCCGACTTTCCAGATCTGCCTCTCTTCTTTTACGGTCCTTAGAGCCTGAGAGATTACGGGCTATTTTCCCCTTCGGCGGCAGACCCAAAAACTTGCAGCCTGCACTCTCCCGCAAAAGAATGAAAGAAATAATAACGTTCTTTCCGACATATTTAAAGTCTATAGCTCATCTCTGTCACACTGTCATCAGCAAAATGACTAGTGTGCCCTCATTTTACACTTGCATAGGTTGTTTTAAAAAGCTTATAATATTAGATCTCGAGCATTCTAAAAATCGTAGGTGTTTACAGTTTAGTAAAATAAGGAGGATCAGCTTATATATTACCGGCATGAGCTACCAACATAAAAAGGAAATTGCGAAAGGCCAAAAGCAAAAATACCAATCAAAAACTAAAAAAACAAATTGAAAACAATGTAAAATTTGACAGACTAAAAAGAGTGTTCTCTCTTGTATGGTCTCATTATAACCACAAAGTTTATTCTCTCTAACACTACATATTCTAAGAGTATCAGGAAATATGATCTTAACACTCAAGGGGGTTGGTCTTTCTTATGGATAGGTAGTACCATAAACTGTGGCTCCTTATGCACCAAACCTCACCATACAAAGGGTTCAAAAATACGAATGAAAGCTGGCAATATCCATTATAATTGCGAAAATGATCTCCCAAAGAAAATTGCTCTTTTTCCTTTAGAAGGTGCGCTTTTACTACCAGGCGGTTTTTTATCGCTCAACATTTTTGAACCAGAAGCTCTCGAAATGGTTGAAGACGCTATGGTATCCAACCGTTTGTTAGGCATTATTCAACCACTTTCTTCGGGAACAGACTATTTGCCCATACAGCTTTATAAAATGGGCTGTATAGGTCGTATCACACACTACAACGAAACAGGAAATGGGCAGCTTTTCATTATCTTACAAGGCGTTTGCCGCTTTACCTTAGAACAAGAACTCGTCAACACAAAATCCTATCGGATTGCTCTTATCCGATCAAACATAAAAGACCTACAAGAAGTAGAATTTTCAGAAAGCATTAATCGAGAAAATTTACTCAACATTGTTGAGCAATATCTCACCATACATGAAATAGAATATAATTGGAGCAATATCATACAAACGCCTACGCCTATATTGGTGAATGCTTTCTCATCGCTTATTCCTTTTACACCCGCAGAAAAACAAGCTCTCTTAGAAGCTCCTGATATTGGAAGCCGTGCCCAGACTCTTCTTGCTTTAACTGAACGCTCTCTCATGAAACAAACAGGAGCATATCACTATTTAAACTAATGAATGTTAAAACATGAAAAAAATGATCACCGATCCTAAAATGCTCGAATTACTGGTTTGCCCTATTACAGGGGGAACCCTCTCTTTGAACCGAAAAACACAGGAATTAATTTCGCTTGAAGCAAAACTCGCCTATCCTATTCGCGATGGTGTTCCCATTATGCTTGCCTCCGAAGCTCGCCCTTTGCAAAATAATGGAAAAGAACTTCATAAAAAATGAGAGAGTTCCATTCAATTTTCCTTTTGCAATAAACTGTTATCAGTCAGTTCTCCATAAAGAAATATTCTTTATGGACGTAACTTTTTCAATAGTTGGCACTTTTAAAAAAGCAATTCCATAACAAATCGACAACATCATTCCATTTACCACCAATGTTACGCTGCTTTTACATGAAGACAGTTCATAAAAAAGCATATTGAATCCTTTATCAACTTTTTTGATTCTAAATGTGGAGAGATATCCTCATTCTTTATAAAGAAGAGAGTTCTTAGACAGAATAAAGGATAAAAAACGAAATAAAATCATAGGAATTTGATAATATAGCGAAGATGCGTATAGAAAATTAATTATAAACAGGAAATGATATAACATTGATCATCAACAGGAGTGGTTAAAGAGAGCTTTATTACCCATGTCGTAAGGCTTAATCTCCTTCTCACTTTTAAGGATAAAAATTCTTAATCCTCACCCAATTTGGTTATAGATTAATTCTCTCGACAGATTGCACTTGAGGACCGCTTATGTCACTCAATTCATAGACAAATTGGGCAAGCCCTGCATTAAATATTTCGTTCAAATTTAGACTTCTACATTTTAAGTTGAGGCAAAAAAATTAAAACAAAGAGATGACATTGTCTTTTTAATATACGGAAATGTGCTTTATATGACCGTACGACAAGACAATGTTTACAACACTACCGATCCTGTTTTTGAAAAGAAATCCATTGGTATCGTTCAAAATGCGATGGCAATCTTGGTAACAAGTAGTTTAAATCGATAAACTACAAAGCATTTCTGAGAATCTCATCTTGATTTTTAAAATTTATATTTTGTCAATCAAACAGAATTTGCAAAAAAAGAATATACCCCAAGCAACATTTTCATCACAACATAAAGCGTTTAATTACTATGGATAGGTTTTTGGAAAATCTATGTAAAGTTTTATGCATTGTGGTATCAATAAAACTTACCACCTTAACCAAAAGGCAGTATCCCCCAAATAAGCACTTAAAAGTAATCTCAAATACCGCCTCAAAACCGCTGTTCTTCGTAGTATTTTTGAAACCAACGAAGCACTATAAAAAACACGAAAAGAATATCACAAAAATAATGAAAGCTCTTTATTCCTTTGAAAAAACAAATTGAGAGCCATTCAGGCTCTCAAACTCTCCTGAAAACGCACATCAAAAAACAAGATCTCAAGAACACTCCTCTATCGATGTAAATGAAGCCCGTAAGTACACCAGATAGCGATAAACAAATTAAAAAAACTGAAAGCTTTAACAGAAAATTTCTAGAAAAATAAATAAAACCACGAGTTAAAATTTTAAATTGTCTCCCTTTTAAAATCAAAATCATTTCGGCATGCATAACTTTCACAGACGAAAACGGCATTTATGCTTAAACCCACTTTTTTTCCTTTTTTCGCAGCTCGATTTTTCTAATTTGTTAAAACACATTTGAATCGTCCCCGAAAATATCTTGCTCTGCAAAATTTTTGAAAACGCCATTACAGGTTTTATTCTAAAATGTTTTTTTGATTAAAAACAATGCATAGAAAATTGATCAAAATCTCATCAAAACAGAAAGACACATTGCAAGGGTTGCGTTTAAATTTTGAAAAAAGCAACCAAAACAACTGTTGTAACTCTGGTTGACGATTTAAGGAAATTATCCTATGAATGAGCTTGTGATGTTGGTCGTATACGCAACGATCAATAGGGCCTGGAAGCTCTAACATCGAACACAGAATAAATCCGCTTTGCGGGTATCCCGGAATTTCCGGGGGCTCTTGTTATGTCCAAGTGCTTCTCAGCACTAAAAGCAAGAGACTGATTCGATGTCAGTGCTTCCAGACCCCGGAATACCAACGCGAGGGCGCTCGCACCCGGTGGGGAATCTTTCAAAGTGCGAACCAAAAATCCACATTTTAATGATATCTCTGTAGGCAAAAAAATTCGCTTCAGAAGAAGCATCATGGGGCTTTCTCAAAAACAATTAGGCTCCCATTTAGGCATAACTTTCCAACAAATCCAAAAGTATGAAAAAGGAATAAATCGCGTGAGTGCAGGACGTTTACAGGAAATTGCCGACAGACTGGATGTTCCTGTTTCTTTCTTTTATGCTGATATCTCAAAAAAAGAAGATACCCTCTACCCTGATAACGACAGAATATCAAACAAAGCAGAACACTTACTTTTAAAAAATTTCAGAGGACTTAACCCCAAAAAACAGAGGGCAATCTTGCGGTTGATTTCTGATTAAGAAGACATCTTCCTATTTCCGTGATTTCTATGAACATTTCTTCAATAAACGCCTTTATCATGTGAAAAGAACTTATGAGGTAAGAATAAAACAACAAAATAAAATGGAAAACAGCACAAGAAGAAAATCACATCACAAGCCTCTACCTTAACTTACACATAAAAAACATTTATCATAAGGCAATATAAAAAATTTTATCAGCATAATGCATATAAAACATTGATTTATAATAATAAATAATCATTTTTCAACTTGAATCAGAATCCCAAATATCGTAAAATCCTCTCATAATCAATTAATTAAAATACTTGCTTGCATGTCATAAGCGGAGCTGGCGTGTGGATAAAAAAATACTTAAAGAAAAGCGTAAAAACGCTTTTCATGAACTGCCTTAATGCAAGAGCTGTCAGCAACATTTTGAGCTGATAAAGAAGGAGAATGGTGCCAGCTTGCACGCTCAATAAGCATAAAAATGGTGATACCCAATGCCTTCCATTATATCCTTCATGAACAGTGTCATGAAATAGGCTTTTGTGCATTAACAGATGTCTCTCTAAAACAAGCGCGTGAATGTCCAACACAATAGCGTTTTGTTTTGCATGAGGAACGTGCCCCCTATTAAGAATGTGAGAAATATAAAGCGTGAAGCAATGCTTAGCCTCCATTATTGAAAAGATATTACTCTAGATACTTTTGAAAGCCGTAAAGCCAAATTAAAGGTAGAAGATAAAGATGAAAACAGCTTTTGACCTTTACAACTTCATATTCTCCCCAAATGAGGCTATCTATCCGTTTTAGAGATTACCTAAACAAAAATACACAATACTCTTCACTTTGGCATACAAAAGCTGCAACAGCAGAGAACGCCCTTACCCGTCTCAATCTTTGTCTCAAACATGCTGTTGCGCTAAGTTTAGACGTTGATTTACAGGCGAAAGCAAAAGCACGCGCTTTATTATTCATGACACAATCGTTATAAAATGCAAACTTCTCATGCTAAACAATTGACAGAAGATAAGCAATTCTCTAGATTGCAGCGCTGCCAAGGAGATAATTCACACAGCTTGGCATAAAACTTCAGGCTTTCTCAGCTGTTTAAAATTAACAGGATGGTACATTCGAAATGAATCAACCTGTGTTATTGTAAATCGTAATTGGCGTACACAAAATAAGACCTTTTAAAAACCCTACAATATTATGATTTAATTCCTGGCCAACTCACCCTCTCCTGGGTATAGCCCAGGGAAGCAAAACGGAAAAGGACAGGAGTATGGAAAAATGAGCTTTAAAGTTGCAGTTGTCGGAGCAACCGGAAATGTTGGTCGTGAAATGCTTACAATTCTTGAAGAACGTGGTTTTCCTACTCATGAAATTGTTCCTTTAGCATCACGCCGCTCTCTAGGGCAAAGCGTTTCCTATGGTGACAAAACTTTAAAAGTCAAAGCGCTTGATACATACGATTTTTCCGATACGGACCTCTGCCTCATGTCTGCTGGAGGAAGTATTTCTAAAGAATATGCCCCTAAAATCGCTGCTGCTGGCTGTGTGGTAATCGACAACTCATCCACTTGGCGCTATGATAGCAATATTCCGTTGATTGTACCTGAAGTCAATGCACAAGCCATTGATCAATTTTCCAAGCGCAATATTATAGCCAACCCCAATTGTTCAACAATTCAACTTGTCTTAGCTTTAAAACCTCTCCATGAGGCAGCGTGCATTAAACGTGTTGTTGTGTCTACTTACCAATCGGTTTCTGGAGCGGGTAAAGAAGGGATGGATGAACTCTTTGAACAATCACGAGCAGTTTTTGTTGCAGATCCAATCACATCAAAAAAATTTACCAAACGCATTGCCTTCAACATTATTCCCCATATCGATGTCTTCATGGAAGATGGGTATACAAAAGAAGAATGGAAAATGGCCGTTGAGACAAAGAAGATTCTTGATCCTAAGATCAAATTAACAGCCACAGCTGTTCGGGTTCCTGTCTTTATTGGTCATGCGGAAGCTGTTCATGTTGAATTTGAAAAACCACTAAGCGCCCATGAAGCACAAACACTTCTACGCGATGCACCAGGCTGTCAGCTTATCGATAAACACAAAGATGGCGGCTATATAACCCCTTATGAAAGTACTGGCGAAGATGCCACCTTTATTAGCCGTGTTCGTGAAGACATCACCGTTGAAAATGGCTTAGCTTTCTGGGTTGTGGCTGACAATTTAAGAAAGGGAGCAGCATTGAACGCAGTTCAAATCGCTGAATTACTCATCTCTCGTAATTTGATAAAGTAGGAATCAGCAAAATAAATAAAAAGGACAATACGAAGCAAAAACGTTTTTACGCAACGCACCAAGCTGTCAGCTTATCGATAAACACAAAAATGGCGGCACTATAACCCCTTATGAAAGTACTGGCGAAGATGCCACCTTTATTAGCCGTGTTCGTGAAGACATCACCGTTGAAAATGGCTTAGCTTTCTGGGTTGTGGCTGACAATTTAAGAAAGGGAGCAGCATTGAACGCAGTTCAAATCGCTGAATTACTCATCTCTCGTAATTTGATAAAGTAGGAATCAGCAAAATAAATAAAAACGGCAGCATGAAACAAAAATGCCTTATGCTGCTGTATTTCCTTCCGATCATCGCAATAACCATGGGATTTTCCATATCCTTATGGAGCAGGATAGGTCACAACACGGTAACGCGTTTCATTGCGTTCAAAATTTCTGTAATTGACATCATACGGAAAAAAAGGATTATAAGCGTTCACACGCTTTACAGATATATTTTGTGCTTTTGGTGAGGGATTCAAAACTGTTCTTTCATCCCTTTTTTTGACAGTTGTAGAATCAATAACCACATCTTTTCTGTACAATTTTTGTAGATTTTTTCGTATTTTTTGAGGCACAGTAAGATTTTTAAAACTGGAAACAACCTGTTTCACTTTTTGCTTTTGTACTTTTATCGTAGAATTTGGCTTCACGCGCATATGTGTAAAAGAGATTGTAGGAACATTATTAATATTTAAATAACGTGCAGATGCCCAACCAACCTTTCCATTATAGGAAAGTGAACACCAAGCTTTATTGGAAAGACAACCATTAATTTGCACTTTCGCTCCTGTTGGAGCAATTGCGATAGCTCTGTAAGCTGTCGCTGGACCTATGCGTAAAACTACCTGACCTGATGCTACACGAGCAATTTTTGTAACTGCCGCATGAGAAACAGTCATTCCAAGCCCCGATCCTCCCAAAGCCAATAAAATCATTGTGATTGATAAAAAATCCTTTTTTAACATTATTTTCTCCCTCTCAAAAGTATGAAGAGCAAAATATAGACTTTTGCAAAAATATGCCCTGTTTCAATTTTGCCTTGTTTCAATCAAATGGTGATCGATTTTTGATCTTCTTAAAGAGATTCAACACATTTCGAGAAAAGATCTCTTAACTCTATCCCTACCGGACATAAACACGACCTATTATCTTGATTGCGCAATATTACCCTTATGGAATTTATTACTAACAACTCATTTGATTGCTTAGCGATTTAGTCAATCGTCACTTTAAAGAAGTTTTGAAATTACCTTTGGTTCCCCAAAAAAGAATTACAACAGAAGAATTTATTGCCTAAATTTTGAAGAAATGCTGCATATTCATTATGTTATTTTTCAAGAATGCCTACAATATGAGAAAAAATAATATTTTTTTGAATAAAAATGATTGAATATTCTATAAAGCTTTTATAATTTGAAATCTGCCTAAATTAGCATAGGGTATATTGAATCTTCTCTCGAAAAATCTCTTGGAAAAAAAAGATAAAAACACATGAAATTAAAGCAATTATCCCGAAATGCTACGATTGGATTACTTCTTTCTCTTTTTGCACTTTTTTTGTCTCCTATCTTTTCCATGGCAGCAGACAAATCAAATATTAAGCTCGGTGTTATGGAAGGACAGGAAGCAACTATTTGGAAAGTCGCTGTAGAACAAGCTAAAAAGGTTGGTTTAAATATTGAACTTGTCTATTTTTCTGACTACACTCTACCTAATGATGCTGTTCACGCTGGAGAGATTGATGCAAATGCTTTTCAGCACACACCCTATCTTAATAATCAAATTAAACAACGTGGTTACAAACTTTCAATTGCTGGATATACATTTCTTACCCCAATAGGTATCTATTCTCATAAAATCAAAGAGTTAAAAGAACTGCGCGATGGAGCACATATTGGCATTCCTAACGACCCCTCAAATGGTGGAAGAGCCTTATTGCTTCTCAGTTCTTTAGATCTCATTAAGTTAAAAGATTCTCACGACATTCTCGCATCTCCACTTGATATTATTGAAAACCCTAAAAACTTGCAAATTCGTGAATTAGATGCCGGTATGTTAGGGCGAGCAATCGATGATTTTGATATTGCGATTATAAACACAAACTGGGCTTTGATCTCTGGATTAAACTTACAAACAGACGCTATTGCATGGGAAAAAGCAGAGAATAACCCTTATAATAATATTATTGTTGTGCGCACTATCGACAAAGATGAACCGTGGGTCAAAAAATTAGTTTCTGCCTACAATAGTGAAGCTGTCCGAGCAAAAATAAAAGAAGTTTTTGGCATGGCAGCCCAAACATCTTGGTAATTGTGCCAAATATCTTGGTAATTTTGAATGGAGAATCCTAGCCTTATCTCTCTAAAAAAGATCAGCCGTTGTTTTAACACAACAACTGATATTTGTGCTCTTGATAATTTATCTTTGAATATCCATGCAGGTGAAATTCTTGGAATTATCGGGCGTAGTGGAGCAGGAAAATCAACACTTATTCGCTGTTTAAATGGATTAGAACGAATTGACGCGGGGTCCATTTTTTTTGAAGGTGTGAATGTTTCAAATCTGTCAGAAACAGAATGGGCACCTTATCGTCAACGCATTGGCATGATTTTTCAACATTTCAATCTTTTATCATCGCAAAATATTCTTAATAATATTGCCTTACCCCTTAAATTAACCGGTATAAATAAAAAACAGCGCCACAAACGTGCCCTTGAGCTGATTGAACTAGTAGGGTTATGTGGTAAAGAATATTGTTATCCAGCAGAACTTTCAGGAGGACAAAAACAACGTGTTGGTATTGCACGCTCTCTAGCCGCTAATCCCAAAATATTGTTATCAGATGAAGCAACTTCTGCCCTTGATCCTGAAACAACGCAATCTATTTTAGAACTTCTTGCCGATATTAACAAACGCCTCAATCTTACTATTGTGCTCATTACCCATGAAATGGAAGTTGTGCGCGCTATTGCGCATCGTGTTGTTGTCCTCAATCAAGGGCGTATTGTGGAAGAAGGGCGTGTAAAAGATATTTTTACATCACCGCAAGATGATACAACCATTGCCATGCTCAAACTTGTTACTCCACAACTTCCTGAGAAATTTGCAAAAAATCTTAAACCCAGAGGTCAGGAAGCTATCATTGAAATCAATATTGCAGGTGAAATCACTCAACAACCTTTTCTCAATCTTCTGGAAGATGAAATTGGTTTAAGAGCACGTATTTTGCACGGTGGTATTGATACAGTCCAAGGTGAAACCATTGGGCGCCTTTTCTTAGGTCTTCCTGCCCAAAATCAAGAAGCTTTAAAAAAAGCCGTCCAATGGTTGACCGAAAAAGGACGATATTGTGAGGTTTTAGGTTATGTTTAATGTTCTCTCTTATGAACTCCCCCAAGCCGTTTTCGATACAGTATTGATGACGATAAGCGCTTCTTTAATGGCACTTATTATAGGTCTTCCACTTGGTCTGCTTCTTTATACAACTGCACGTGGAGGAATTCTTGCCTCATATCTCATCAATCGCCCTCTGAGTATCATGATTGATAGTATTCGTGCCATTCCCTTTATTATTCTCGCATTTTATCTTCTCCCTCTTACCCGTATAGTTGTAGGAAGAGGTGTAGGAATGTCTTCGGTGATTTTTGTTCTCACCATTTCAGCTATTCCTTTTTATGCACGAATGGCAGAACTCTCTTTTAAAACTGTCGAAAATGGCTTGATTGAAGCTGCGCGTTCCATGGGAGCAAGTCGACTTCAAATTATCAGGCATGTTCTTGTCCCTGAAGCGCTCCCTAGTCTGATTAACGGTTTTACTGTTATGGTAATTTCTCTTATCGGAGCCACTTCACTTGCTGGATATCTCGGCGGAGGTGGTTTGGGAGATATGGCAATCCGCTATGGCTATCAGCGTTATAATACCTCCATTATGACAATAGTTATTATCCTTTTAATCATTCTAAATGTTATTACCCAATGGTCTTCCGATAAAATTGTACAAAAACTAGATAAAAAAAAGCATTAAAGTAATTGAGGAATTTGTATATTTCTCACCAACCATAGCAACTTCCTTTCTTGGTCTTGCATTTTATTTTCTCCCCTTATCTCTATGGTTGTAGAAAGAGATGTGGAAATACTTTAAGTGATTGTTATCCTTACTATTTCAGCCATTTCTTTTTATGAAAGCATAATAGAACTCTCTGTTAAAACTTTCGAGAATGGCTTGATTGAAGCTACGCATCCATGGGAGAAAATCGACTTCAAATTATTAAACATGCTTTTCAGACATGTTCTCGTCCCTGAAACGTTCCTTCTATTCTAATTACCGGTTTTACTGTTATGGTGGCTTCTTTTATGAATCTTATAGAGAATAAATAAAAGAGAGAGAAAATTATCCAAAGATAATGGGGAACTTCACCCCATATCTTAGCTTTGACCTGTGACATAAGAAGCCCATTTTTCCATAAAGACATAGTGCTGTTCTAAATAGTCTGTACAATGAAGCACGTTCTCCTTTATCCCCCACCACATGCCCCAAAATAATCTCTGCTACCTCATAAGGGACATCTGTTATTTTAGCTAGCCAATTACATAAATCAGAACGAAAGCCATGAGAATATGCCACCAAGATCAATCTGTTGCATGAATTGTGACAGGCAATTCGCAGCAAAGGGACCACACCCGGTTGCAGCAAAAAAAGAAATCATTGCGAAATAAAAAAAATGTGCTTGTTCCGGAGTTTTTAAAACCTCTGATGATAAAGGTAAGTAAAACTCTGTTATAGCATCACGCCTTCCTTTCATAGTCTCAACAGCAATTGCCCAATTATAGCACCGTCAATCTGCTTTTTATGAATATGACGCAAAAGGTTTGTACGCGCCCCCAACTGGAAGGATAAGAAGACACAAAGCCAGTTGTAGTTATGCTTGTTATTTTGCAAAATATTTTATAAAAAGCCAGAATATCTTTCTAATCCATAGCGGGCATGTTCTTAACTTTATGACGTTGTTTTCTCAATAAAGTTTTTGCTCTTACTTGTAAATTAACATCCAATTCTAATGCAGCTGCATGTTTGAGACAAAGGATTGAAAAATAAGTGCTTTCCATTTTGTTGCAGCTTTTGTCTGCCAGATAGGGACAAGAACATTGCGTAATCTCTGAAATAGGGAAACAGCCTCCTTTGGGCATAATATGAAGTTGTAAATATAGAAATCAACTCCCAGCCTTATCATCACCCTTTAATTCGGCTTTACAGCTTTCAAGAGTATCTAGGAGCAGTATCTTTTCAATAATGGAGATTGCGCATTGTCTCACGCTTTTGTTTCTCACTTTCTTTAATAGGATTACGCTCCTCATGCAAAACAGAACATCATTGTGTTGCCCATTTACGCCTTTGTTTTAAAGAGATATCCGTCAGCGCACACAAACCCATTTTACGATGGCATCCGTGAAGGATATACCGTAAAAGCTATTGGGCACCACCCTCTTTATGCTTATGAAGCTACACGTCAGCTCCGTCATTCTCTTTGCAAGCGCAAAATGCTTCGAGAACTCTTGCATTGAGACGGTTCATAAGGTGTATTTTTACTCTTTTCCCAAAGAGTTATTCACCCACACACCAATCCCGCTTATAATGTGCATGCGAATGATTTTGAGTGACTCACGATGAGACAGTTTGAGATGCAATAACTTACGATATTCGGTGCTCTCATTCAAGTTAAAAATGATAAATTATCTTTATAAATCAATGTCTTTCTCTTAATCATAGCCACATCACTTGCTGGAATCTAAGCGGAGAAGATTGGGGGAATATGGCGATCTGCCATGACTAGCAGCGTTATAATATCTCCATTATGACAATAGTTATATCCTTTTGATCACTCTTCATATTATTCCCTTAAGGGTCTTCTGAAACAATTGCACAAAAAGTGGATAAAACACAACATTAAAACAATTTAAGAATTTATGTACTTCTCTCCAACCATAGCAACCACAAGCCACTGGGCAGTAAGAGCTGGTTTTTTTAATTGTTCAATTTCCATCGTAGCTCCATAATGAAAAACCACCCGTCCAGAAGGACGAATCTCGGCATCATTTAAAACAAAACGCGCACGTACCCTTGTGCCTGTTTTAACGGGACTCATAAAGCGTACTTTATCAAAACCATAATTAATGCCCATTGTTGTACCTTCCAACTCCGGTAGTGCCTCATAAGCTAGCGTAGACAAAAGTGATAATGTTAAAAACCCATGAGCAATAGTGCCACCGAAATGCGTTTTTTTAGCCTTTTCCTCATCTACGTGGATCCATTGATGATCATCTGTTGCGCATGCAAATTGATTAATCATATCCTGCGTAACAAGACGCCACCGCGATAATCCTATTTCTTTCCCAATAAAATTAGCTACATCTTGTACTGCTATTTTTTGTTGCATAACGCCTTTTCCTGTTTTATTTGGTAAAACTACCCCAAACCTCTTGCTTTTATAAAACCCATTGATTAGAGCATCAAGAATAAAAGATGAACTGTCTTAAAAGAAAATGGGGCTTATGAATAAGAAAACTCTTCTTTAGCAAAGTAATTTTCAAATGGGAAAAAATAATGGCAAGCAATGTGAGCCTAACAGGTTTGGCGCATGATTTAAAGCAGCGTGCAGAAAACCACCCTCCCATCCGTATTGGATTGATTGGGTGTGGTGAAATGGGAACAGATTTGCTCTCAAGCATTGCACATATGGATGGCATAACGGTTGCAGCCGTTGCTACCCGAACACCCTCGCGTATTTTTGATGCTGCTAGATTAGCCTATGGCGAAGAGGGACATGTGCGTGAAGTTGAAAATGCCAGTGCTCTAACCCGAACTATCGAAAAAGGTTTGATTGCAGCCACAAATGATATTGATCTTGTTTTACGCCATGAGCAAATTGATATTATCGTTGATGCAACAGGCTATCCTGAAGCGGGAGCAGAAATTGGCTTTAAAGCGCTTGAAAACAACAAAAACCTTGTCATGATGAATGTTGAAGCCGATGTTACCATTGGTGCTTATCTAAAACATGAAGCAGAAAAACAAGGTCTTATTTATACACTTGGTGCTGGTGATGAACCTACCTCTTGCATGGAACTTATTGAATTTGTTTCAGCCCTTGGACATAAGATTGTTGCAGCTGGAAAAGGCAAAAACAATCCACTTATCTTCGATGCCACACCTGATACTTATGAAGAAGAAGCACTACGACGTAACATGAATGTGCGTATGTTGGTTGAATTTATTGATGGTTC
Organism: Bartonella henselae str. Houston-1; assembly: GCF_000046705.1. NCBI lineage: Bacteria > Pseudomonadati > Pseudomonadota > Alphaproteobacteria > Hyphomicrobiales > Bartonellaceae > Bartonella > Bartonella henselae. The sequence goes on from NC_005956.1 coordinate 1,449,243, forward strand.
CAAAACGATGGTTGAAATGGCAGCTATTGCAAATGCAACGGGGCTTCTCCCTGATTGCCCAGGAATGCATGGCCCACAAGCGGCGCTAAAAGATTTAAACAAAATACTTATTCCTAAACAGGATGGTGGTATTTTAGAGCAATGTGGCGTTGTGGATTATTCAATAGGTCCAGGGGTTTCCCCAGGTGTTTTTGTCATTGCAGAAATAGCACACCCACGTCTACGGGAACGTATGGAAGATTTAAAAATGGGTCAGGGACCTTACTTTACCTTTCATCGCCCTTATCATCTAACAGCAATGGAAGTTCCCCTCACCTGTGCACGCATTATGCTTTATGGTAAAAAAGATATGGCACCACTAAACCACCCTGTAGTGGAAGTCTGTGCCGTTGCTAAGAAAGATTTGTATCCTGGTGATCAGTTAGACTTTATTGGTCTTTATAGTTATCGTGCTTGGATAATGAATATTGCAGAAGCGCGCATGCACCAAGCCATTCCTTGTGGACTACTGGAAAATGCAACAGTTACAGCTGAAATTAAAAAGAATGAACTTATTACGGTGCATAATACCGCTATTCGCGAAGATCAGTGGATTGCACGTCTTCGCACCAAACAAGACCTCTTGCTTAATGCCTCCTCTCTCCCCTCTCATGCATAAGCAAAATCTTCTTATCTTTATAAATCAAAACATTGACTGATAAGAACAATTCATCATTTTTCCTCTTGAAATCAGAACATCAAAGAGCAAAAATCTTTGCCATTTGATCCCTCTGGTTCAAAATGATAAAACTATTTGCAAAAGAACTCAAGACATCCCTTACAGACCGTCTCAAGACAAGAACAAACAGACACATTGGAAAGATGCTCACGTAACTTCATAAGCGCAAAGGTGGGCTACCCAAAAGTTCCCGCTTTATATTCTTCACAGTTGTCACCAAAAGAATAAGATTGAAAGCAAAATAAAATAGTTCTCTTAAGAAAAGTCATAAAAGTCCAAGCCTGCACCATCATTCTCTTTGCCAATTCCAAATATTACAACAACCATTGCATTGAGACGGTTCATGAGAAGCATTTTTACTTCTTTCTTTAAACCTTTGTATCCATCCACACACCAAACCCCGCTTGTGACGTGTAAACGAATAATTTTGATTGATTCACTATAAAAAAATTTGAAATGAGAGAATCTTACGATATTCGGTGCTCTCATTCAAATTGCAAAAAGATTAATTATCATTATAAATCAATATCTTGTCTGAACAATTCAATGGCGCATTCTTTTTCATGACGTCCATAATTGCCTTAAAAGAATACCACAAAGAAAGCTGTGAGAAACTGCACAATTTCTAGGATTTTAAACAGTACCCTCGATGCTTTTGCAAGCCATAAAGCTAAACTTTAAAAGAAACCGTGAAAAGAGAAGAATATTTGCACCTTTTACTATCTTTCAATTACGAAAAAACAGTAAAAAGCTTTTTAAAGAGCTAAAAGCTTTAAAAGAAGGCACAGGAACTTACCTTTTAGGAAAAGTATTACTAGAATTCACTGAGACATATCAAGAAAACGTCTCATATTGTTTTCAATAATCTCAACCAACATCTCCTCCCCTTAATAGGATTCAGCATAACTACTTTAGATATTGGTCCTTCAAATATAATAAAATGATAGACGGAATGCACAAACAAACGAAAGAGGGAGATCTCCTACCAAATTTAACAGGACAAAACCATAATAGATACCACAATACCATGCTACATTTCCCGTAACCAAAGAAGCAAACAATGAAACAAGACCAATACCACCCCAAAGTATATTAAATAAAGAAACTTTCTCAACTTTCCTAAAAGCGAATTAGTCTTATTTTTCACGTCCCCTAGTATCCCCTAAACAGGCACATCTAACGTCCTCATACCTGTATTTTTTTCTAATGCAACAAAAACCCCTCTTTCTTGAATATGCGCATTACTTCCCACAGTTTGTGCAAAAAGAATAAAAACTGTATAAAAACATGAACATATACAATTTTTAAATATTCCGAACATAGCTTTCTTTTGCTCCTCTTTTTCTTCACTGAAAAAGTGAAAACTATTCAAATATATAAAAACAGAATTTGCATTTAATCATTTACTTTTAATGTATAACACAATTTGATATGTTATGTTATAAATATAATACATAATGTATTATATGTAAAGACATAAAAAATAAAATAATTAAAATTTTCAAAAAAAATTTATTCATCAATGATAGAAATTACAAATAATTAACACATGCATCAGAAAGAGTCTTGCTTTAAAGAGTACTGTAAGACAGCTTATATGAAATTCACATTATCATAGATAATAATATTGGTAAAAAAGTTAATCATAAACCAAATGCGTTATTATAGATTTAAGCATACATTACTAAGAATCATACCTAAAAAAATTAAATTCTATTGCTAATCTGTAGCGCATTAACATCAGAGAAAGCTTTACAAAGCTCTCTTTTATCACAAGAAGTAATGATACACTTATCAAACGATTTTAAATGCAAATGAAGAATTAAAGAACAACATAATTTTCCTCTTTTCCTTAATATCAAAAGAATCTATTCCTTTTAGAAAATCATAAATTGACTTACAAATCTCATTAAGCATTCTTCATATTCAATTAAATCAGACAATACAGAAAGTTTTTCTCATTTTAACCTCTCTGATTTAAATTTATAAAAAAATTTGTTGGCTTACACATTACAAAAGGAAGTAATGTGGCGTGGAAGACAGCTTAAGAAATGAATTAAGACTTATCTTACAATTTTTTTAAATACAAAAGCAGTATAATATTAAAAACTGTCAATATAATAATAGCGCTTTTCTGCTATTTCACTTGTCTGTTATTTCATCAGCATAAACTGGAATGCTGCTTAGTGAGTTTTTAATTCTATCACTCATAGTCAAAACTGAGAAATGAAATTGCTAGCAAGTAAAGACCATCACACTAAAGCAAATCCATATCCATGAAAAACATCAACAATGGCCTACTATTCTTCCGCAAAACAGCAATAAACTATAAAAGAAAAATCAAGATCTCTATTTTCAAACAAAAAAGACATCAACTGAATGGTTTTAAACTTTCATCGATACATATCGAACAAACATCCTGTAATAACTTCAGTAAGGTCATCCAGCCAAATACTCTTACTTGATATAACATAAACCGCTTAAGAGATTGGCTTTCAAAAATAACAAAATTTACCAATAAAATAAGGAGATTAATCAGATTTATAATAACACCATGAGAAACATTAAAGTGCTAGGCAAACGGCTTGCAACTGAAAAAAAGAGCATCATAAAAAATGAGATAATCCCCCAAAATGCTGAAAAGAAATTTTTTGCTTAACTTTCACAAAAGTTAAGCCCTCCTTCTCTTCAATAGTGCAGATCATAAGCATATCGATTATTTCAGTAGCTCTATTTTCCCATGGAGCGATACTAAACATTTCCTTTAGAAAGAGCTCTTTCACAATCTTTGCATGAATCTCTACAGTTAAAAAAGAATAAATGCTGTAAAAATATACAAAAACAAATGATTTTTAAATACTTTAAACATAGCTTCTTTTGCTCCTCTTTTTCTTCACCGAAAAAGTGCAAGACTATTCACGTTTATAAAAACTAAAATCGTCTTTAAAAAGTTATTTCAATACACAAAATACAATGTGATATAGTGCACAAAAGATGCCCTTTCATAAGGAAATACATTATGTATGCAATATGAAGACATAATTACAATTTCCAAAATAAAAAACATGAAGGAGAAGTGCTAGAAGAAGCTAACAGGAAACTGCGTTTTGAAGGTTCCTCTTAAGTAATCTCGTTGAAATATCAGCTCACTATGAAAAACGATATTGAAAATCATTGCGTATAGATAGAAAACACACAATTATTTTATTAAAAGACTACAAGCTCAAATTAAGCACTATCACTCATCTCTACCAAAGAATCATCACTAAAAACTTTGAGAAAATTCATTTCAGCATAAGAGAGAATAATAGATTATTAAGCACTTTCAAACGCAAATCAAAAAACTCAATACTTCACTCTTTTTGTTCAATCTTAAAAAGACGATCTTCCTTATGATGACACAAAAGAGATTGTTATAGATAAAAGAAGTATACTATGCTTGCGTTTCTTCATCATTTTTTTATCCTTTACATTTTACTAATTTTGGTAAGTGTAATATCACCTAAAATGAAAAATCTCCCTCACTTTCAAATAAAGCGTATCATTCTTCGTAACATCCCCCGATCAACCTGTTATCAAAATGGAAACAAGATATTGATTTATAAAGATAATTTATCGTTTTTTTAACTTGAATAAAAATTCAAACTATTGTAAGGTTCTTTCATTTAACCTTCTCTCATAGTAAATCACTCAAAATCCTTCATTTGCATATCACAAGCGTGGTTCGCGTGTAGGTAAAGACTCTCCAAGAAAGAAGTAAAAATGTCCCTTATGAAGTGTCTCAAATAGCAAGGATTTTCGGCAACATTTTGAATTGACGAAAAGAATGATGTTATCATCTCGCACGCTTAATAAGCTTAAAGATGGAGATACCCAATAATTTACCATTATATCCTTCACGGACTCTGTCGTGAAAGTGGCTTTTGTGCACTAACAAATATTTCTAAAGCAAGCACGTGAATATGCAAAAATTGCACCATACAATAATGCAAAACATCTATGCTTTTAGTCCCCATCTTAAACCCCATTTTAATCATTGTATCAGCTGTTCAAAGGTGTTTGCTCCTCATCGCGTTATGAGCACATCAAGCTCTCTCCAATTACGCGACTCCATCTGATAAAGGTTCTATGCATTACCTTACAATCATTTTTCCTCACAAACACCAAAATCTGTTAATACACTACATAAAATTGGCAAAAGTAAAATTGCTCAACAAACCTTTCTATCCTTTTGTCACATTTATACAATTGCCTTAGTAAAGGGAACAGGAACCTTGATTAAAAACAAAATCTGTATCACCCTAGTCTTTGCAGCAATCTGCTTCTTTTCTTCAAATACTTCAACAAAAATACTTTAAGTATTCTCTCCATAGAACAAAAAGAAAAATATTTGCACTTTCATCTAAACTTGAGTTTTTAAGAGACAAATGAGAAAAATTTATTTTTTAAGCTATAATCTAGAGTATTTTTAGTAACCTTGAATGCTCACTTTACAAAAACAAAAGCATTCATTCAAAAAGTCTCACAAAAACAGCTACTCTTTGAATATTTCAAATTATATCAAAAATTGAAGTGATTTTTTTAAAGAATGTTTCCACTCTTTTTGACAAAGCTTTCCTTATCCATTACATAGATATTTCCTCCCTAGTCTATCGCATAGATATTTGATGTGAAAATGCTTTTATTTGCGTTTCTCTGTCATATAGATTAAAATCGATAAAGGGGACTCCACCATCTTTATCCATTCAGCATCTTTTGACTTTTTTGTGCAATAAATTCATGATATCTGATATACCTTTCCTTGCTCTTTTACCCTTGGGCGCACATGAATATCACGGAGATCATCTCCCCTTTGAAACCGACTGGATTATTGCAGAAGCTTTTGCAAAAGCGCTTACTGTAAAGACGAAAAAGCAATTTCATATCGCGCTCTTACCGGTTGAAAAGATCGGCTATTCGATAGAACATATGGATGTCTCTGGCACCCAAACACTCACCTTTTCTGAGGCTATCGAACGATGGATAAACATTGGTGAGGACTGCTATCGTAAAGGTATCAAGCGTTTTCTTCTTCTCAACGCTCATGGAGGCAATTCACCTTTAATGAGCATTGTGATCACCGAATTACGAAAGCGTTTTTCCATGCTAGCGGTAGCGACAAGCTGGACACGTTTTGGGCTGCCGCACGGTTTAATGCATCCGTCTCAACACCATCTTGATATCCATGGAGGGTTTATTGAAACCTCCTTAATGCTCTATTTAGCACCAGAAAAAGTGCATATGGAAAAGGCCAAAAATTTTTATAATAAGCAAGCTGATATGATTGCCAATTATCAGTATTTACGCGCTTATGGTCCCCATGCCTTTGGATGGACAATGCGTGATCTTAACCTACAGGGAGCAGCAGGCAAGGCACGTGAAGCAACATCACAAGCAGGAAAAGCCATTTTTTCTCATGTTCTTGGTGGGCTTCGTGGTTTACTTGATGATATTAATCGATTTAAAATAGACGCATTATAATAAAAAGGCGCAACCATGGAAAAGACGCAAAATACGCCCAATAAACTTCCTGTTACAGTTCTTACAGGATATCTTGGCTCAGGAAAAACCACTCTTCTCAATCGCATTCTCAGTGAAAACCACGGCAAACGTTATGCAGTCATTGTCAATGAATTTGGTGAAATTGGCATTGATAATGACCTTATCGTTGAATCAGATGAAGAAATTTATGAAATGAATAATGGCTGTGTTTGCTGTACCGTACGCGGCGATCTTATTCGCATTCTAGAAAGTCTGATGCGACGCTCTCACCGATTTGATGCTATCATTATAGAAACAACAGGGCTTGCTGATCCGGTTCCTGTTGCACAAACTTTTTTTATGGATGATACGGTGAATACAAAAACAGCTCTCGACAGTGTCATAGCAGTCGTTGATGCAAAGCATCTTTCACTCCAACTTAAAAAAAGCCGAGAAGCTGAAGAGCAAATTGCCTTCGCTGATATCATTCTTTTAAATAAGATTGATCTTGTAAGTGTAAAAGAACGTGCACAGGCTGAATCACTCATTCTGGCAATTAATCCACGAGCTGTGATTTATGCAACAGAGCGTACGAACATCCCTCTTGATAAACTCCTCGATCGTGGTTCATTTGACCTCCAACGTGTTTTAGAGAATGATCACCATTTTCTTGATCACCAGCATTTCGACCATGTATGTGGTCCCGATTGCAATCATGATCATACACATCATCATACATCTGTCCTTCATGATATTACGATAACTTCTGTAAGTTTAAAAACAGGTGCCCTTCAACCAGAAAAGTTTTTTCCATGGATCCAACAAATTACTCAGCAAAAAGGTCCTGATATTTTGCGTTTAAAGGGGATTATCGCCTTTCAAGGAGATGATGATCGTTATGTTATTCAAGGCATACACATGATCCTGGAAGGACAACACCAACGTCCATGGCGTGAAGATGAAAAACGTGAAAGCCGACTTGTTTTTATTGGCCGCACTCTTGATGCTAAACAGCTTAAGACTGGTTTTGAAAATTGTGCATAAGGGAGTAACAATGCCAAGCATTACCAATTACGATCTCCAAAGTTATTGCCTTTCCTGCGGTTTTATGGACAACAAACCTGTTTTCGTTTCAGTTGAAGGTTTTATTGTTTTTTTTAACTCTCCTCCCCAAACCATTGAAATTCACCGAGGAATAATTTCTAGCCATTTTTCTTATGATAACACTGCTCTCATTACAGGTGGAGAAGATGGAAAAGTTTGCCAAACAACAGCAGATGGTCATACACAAGTGCTAAGCAAACAAGAACGCAAATGGATAAGCAATGTGGCTTTCGGACCACAAAAAGTTTGTGCCTTTGCCTCTTCACGCATAGCATGGGCAAACACCAACCAAGGATTCCAAGAGCTTGTTCATGAACGTAGTGTAGAAGGTCTTGCTTTCGCTCGCAAAGGTTTACGACTTGCCGTTGCTCATTACAATGGTGTTACCTTGCATTGGTTATCAACGCAAACATCTCCCACCACATTAGTATGGAAAGGAGCGCATTGTGGTGTCACTTTTTCACCAGACAACCGCTATGTCATTTCTACTATGCAAGAGAACGCTCTCCATGGTTGGCGTCTCACAGATCATCAGCATTTACGCATGAGTGGCTACCCAAGCAAAGTCAAAAGTTGGTCCTGGAGCCAAAAAGGAAAATGGTTAGCAACATCAGGTGCATCAGCAGCAATTGTGTGGCCATTTCATACAAAAGATGGCCCCATGGGGAAAGCACCATTGGAACTTGGCACACGATCAAATGTACTTGTCAGCAGCGTCGCATGCCACCCAAGCGAAGAAATTGTAGCAATAGGCTTCAATGATGGAATGATTTTGTGCGCACATTTTCGCGATGGAAAAGAAGCCCTTCTAAAAGGTTATGGAAAAAGCGCTATCTCAGCGCTAAATTGGGATCAAAAAGGACACAACCTAGCCTTTGGGAGTGAAAATGGTGAATGTGGTATTATAAACATCACAGCTTAAGAAAAGCATTAGCAATAACAATCGTCGCAGATAAAAATGATCACTCAATCCTCCAAAGATGATGAAACAGAAAAACCTCCTTCTTCTCTCAAAAAAAATCAAACACCTCAAAAAAGAAAAAACCTTTAAAGTGTCTAAGCTATTGACCTTTTAACAGTGCTGTTTTGCCCTCTACCTAGATGAAAGAATCCCCCTTCAAAAGACCATAAAATAACATCACAACCCTATACAAACCTGTGGCATGCTACAAACCTTCATAAAAAGCACTTCTCCTTAAAACTTCCGAAAAAAACGTCTTACCCTTACCATTGGTAATATCCATACGCAAAATATCAGAAGAATGAAATTCAAAATTGTTTCTTAAATTTTTTTAGTGGTTTAAAAAAAATCTGATCATACTTGAAAAAACTGAATCAAAAACGGCGTAAAACCGTTTTCGCAAAAAGCTCTCGAACCAACAAAATGCTATTTTAAACATAATTCTTGTTTTATAAAAAACTCTAGCATCTACTTTTTTAAGCTTTCTAATTATTCCCTCTTTCTCTTTTCTGCATTCTCATTGAGAATGATAAAACATTGATTTATAATGATAAATCATCTTTTTGCAACTTGAATGAGAGCCCCAAATATCGTAAGATTCTCTCATCTCAATCCCTCTTATAGTGAATCACTCAAAACCCTTCACTTGTACATCAAAAGCGAGGATGAGCGTATGGATAAAAAAACACCTCAAGAAAGGAGTAAAAACGCTTCTCATGAACCGTCTCAATGCAAAGGCTGTTGCAACATTTTGAGCTGGGAGAATGAGGGTGCCAACTTGCACCTTCATAAGAGTAAAGAAAGAAGTGCACAATGGCTTTACCGTTACACCCTTCACGAACGCCATTGTAAAAGAGGCTTTTGTGCACTGACGGATGTCTCTTTAAAAACAAGGGCGTGAATGTGCACCACAATGGCGTGTTTGCTTTGTGTAATGAGCGTGAGCCTATTAAAAAACTTAAGAAGCACTCCTGCCCGCTAAAGGCATCGCCCTAATATCTTCTTACGCTACCGTAGTAATGAGGATAATTGTGTAGAGATCTCCCTTTTTCAAAAGGTGCATTGGCACCTATAATGTACAAAAAAATTATAACTTTAGAAATATAGTAAAGCACATTTTTAAAATATCTTCGTCACTATTTTATCTCAAACGCCCCTCTCCTTTCCTTAAAGTATCGGTATTTCTTAATAAAGATGCAAAGAAATATTTTATAAAAGAAGAAAGTAAAATGACGCATTGACTGTCTATAAAAGTTAACACATTTTGTTTTTTATATAAAGGAAAAATTAAAATAGACCAATAAATAATAAGCTTACAACGAAAACTTATGACCTACACCAAAACTGGTAAAGAGAAAGACAAAAAATAACAGGAAAAGCGCTCCCTAAGAAGAAGTTCTGATCACTTATCTTGACAGAAAAAATATCAAAACAAACAATCTTTTACAACATTACACTATGAACATCACGCATACAATCTTGTAAGATGTGGCAAAACCCCAATGGAATTGGCAATCCCATGCCCTATTACAAACACCAAAAATCTTTTAAAAGTCTACTATAATATACAAAAGAATCATCCAATTAATCGGCGTTTTCAATCATAAACCAAAGAAATCACAGAGTGTGCGTTTTATTATTAATAAACGGAAAACCCTTTAGAGAAAGCAACAGAGAAAAAAATTATAAAGCATCACACTGTGCTGCCTTCTATATCAAAATACAGATTGTCTTGTATTCTAGAACTGATAGCGCATTCCACCCGAAAAACTGGTTCCAGAAAAACCAGCCTTCGTAAGCTTCTGCTGATAACTCAGATCACCGTGAAGAGTAAAGTTTGAAGACAACCGAGCATTAAAACCTAATCCAGTTTCTACAAAAGAACCAAAAGCACCCAACTGGAAAGCATCTTTGAAATGCACAGATTGCTTTTTTCCAAAACTATGCGCAAGATGCAGCTTGCCATACAAGGAAACAACACGTGGCTCATCGGTTGCAGAAAAGGTCTTTGTTAAACGTCCACCAACACGCATCGTCCATTGATCCAATTTCCCCAATTCAATCTCAAAATCGTCAATATCACGAGCCTTATCAAACTGAATATGCTGATAAATAGCCTGAACCTGCGGATCAAGAACAAAACCTTCCTCTCCTACCATAAAAGCTTTACCAGCAGTCACTGAAGCACTGAGAGGTTTTCCCTTTAATGTTGTCGTCTTGCCACGTGCAAGAGTGACCACATCACCCTTAAACAAACCATAGGATAAAAGACCATCCAAATAAAAATCCGTATCACACTGCAAACCGCCATAAGCTGTCACTGACCATTTATCAAAGGCACTTTTTTGGCGCTTTGTTCAACCTCTAAAGGTTGCAAAGAAAGTCTCTCATAAGTCCCTATAACCCCAAAAGAGGTGTTACTATATTCACCTTCAATTGTTTTCAGTAAAACACCCGCTTCGACTGCATTATAGCTAAGCTCGCCCCCATAACCATATTCCAGCACAGAAAGATTGGAGGTATAACGGTAATCACTCCCATAACCGCGCACAAAAAAGGCAGGCTTTTCCTCACTTTGCAAGAAACCACCAGAAACAGTGCGTAAAGCTTCTAACCGCTTAGCTTGATTGCCAACATGCATCAAACCACTATGAAACAAGGCATTGGGCAAAAGCAGATATGTGGGAACTTGTGGTACAACCGCTTTAACTCCCGGATCAGGACGAGGTGGCGGAGTTGGCTCTGGACGAGGTCCCGGTTCTGGCTCAGGTTCAGGAGATGGCTTAGTATATCTATTTTCGAGGCGAAAATCCCAAAACGCTTCTTCACCTTTAACTAATCTTTGATTGGGATGTGCCTTCCCTAAATCAGATTCTGGCCCATAAGCATAGAGCGTATACTGATAAGGTGAATGCCCTACCGTAACGTAACCGCCATCTAACTGAAAAGAATCTTTTTCTGCCTTTCCAGAAACCTGAATGAGTGAAATCCCTTGGTTATTTCCACCACTCCCCGTAGGTTCTCCTGGACTTTCTGGCATACTGCGCACATGGACTGTCGTTGTTCCAGAAACATCACCATATATCAAAACACGGTCAGTCTTTTGCTTGTTAAGGTCTCCCCCCTCATTCAGATATGTGTTCAAATAAATATGTGCACCATCATGCGCTTTATAAACGGTACCTGTCCCATTTCCAATGTGCAGCGTTTGATAATCGTAAGTTGGAGCAGATTTCAGTTTGTGAAACTTAATAGAACTATCATTTATAAGACTTACGAATGAAACAAATGAATCATTTATACGAGCAGATTCACGTGAATCCCTCTCTTGCTTTTGTTTCAAAATCCATGTCGAACCAGCACCCAAATAGAGCTCAGCAGTAGAACGATCATCAACATGAGTGCTCCCTTCAAGGGTAGAGGCACTGGCTAAAACTTTCACCAAAGCTCCCCTCTCAGCTCTTAACAATGAACGCCCTGAAAGGGTACTTTGCATTAAATTAACAACACCATAAGTACTATCGGTACTATAAAGAGCCACACTGTCTGGAGCAGAAAACATTGTCTGCCTCAAATTAATAGCTTCCAATCTGGGTAGCGTTTTTTCCTCTTCTAGCTTTCCTCTATTCTCAAATTCCTCCCCTGGCTTTTCCCCCCGAAAATATATACCGTAAGATCTTTCACCCTCCACTGTAACAGAAGAAGATGTGAGATTAACCTCAGTCATACGATCACGCTCAGACAAATTCTCATACAGTGGAATCGAATTAACAATACTAACTGTATTTTCTGACAAAATGCCGTGAATATCAATAACATTAATAGTGCCGCCCTTAAAATCAACAGAACCACCAAAATCCATAAGAAAAACCGCATGACTTTTATCTTTACTACTCTTTCCAGTGATAGTAACATTATCAAAAGCTATCTTGCCGTTTAGCGTTGAAGAAACCCCATGACTGTCCTTGAAATCAACTGATCCACCATTCATCTTAATTTCTGCACTGCCATAACTATAAAGGCTTGCCTTTCCACTATTTGTTTCAATCTTTGTGTTGTTTAAAACAACATGCGTTTTTCCCCCTATTGTTTGGACAGCCATTTGACTTTCAATAATAGTCCCTCCATCCACCTCAATCATCCCATCGCTAGCATGAAGAGCTACCTTTGCATTCTTGAGAGTCAAATTATTCAAAGTAACTTTTCCCCCCTCTGATACAGACACCCCCCGTGTAAAAGATTTTTCTGAATTTTTACTAAAAACATTAACTTTCTCCCCTTTCACTTTTGCACCTTTCCCTTTCACCGTTATAGCAGTATTAGAGGGATATCGAGAAGCGTTGTCATTCGTAATCTCATAAGATTTATTATCGATTGTACTCTCTCCACAACCATCGCACAGATAATATAACCCATTATACATCACAAGCTTTCCCTTAGCACGGTCATATTTGTAAACATACTGACCATCATCCCTATCACCGCCAGAACCACTAAGAATACGTCCAGCGTTACTCCCACTAAGATGTCTACTAGCATCTCTACCACCAGATCCGCCATCCCCTCCAATACCGCTAAGGTTATCACCGCTCAGACCATTAAGGCTACCAATTCTCATCCCCAAAATAGTAGAAGTGTTAGGTGAGATACCAGGAGACACAGGAGTAACAGTGATAGTATAAGACATACCACCACTTCTCTCCTCTGCATTTGCAATAACCACTCCTCCAATTTGTAGGAAAGAAAGAATAGCGGTTGTGACAGTACATAAACACACATGATTTCTAAATACTTTAATCATAATTCCCTCGAAACTTTTCTTCCCCTCTCATTGGAAAATAAAAGCACTCCTAAAAACATCCCGCTTACTCCCTCAACACTCAAAAGGCTAAACCAAAAGGATGCATCTACAGCTCATTTGACTGACGCAATGCGTTATTCAAATAAACTCCCCACAAAACCTCCCTGCAACACAAAAACTACCCATAAGAGAATAATTTATATACGCAATCTATAGGTGTATAATACATTCCGTATTTCGTGTAAAGCAAAAATAAAATCATTAGGTGTAATTAATTATATAAACAATCTATCGTTGTGTAACTCAAAAGAGTGACCAAAGATATGAAATGAAAAAGAGTGCCAAAATCAGTAAAAAAACAAACTTTAGAAAACCTAGCTTTACTAACTATAGAGCAGAGACATCAAAGCCGTATAAGGAAGGATATTGTAAATCCACACGGGAGTTCCCCCATTCAAAAGCCCCCGGAATAAAATCGGGCGCTTATCGTATCATGATCACAAAAATTTTAAGAAAATTCACTCACTGAAGCATGAAAAGAAAATGATACGGTCTTTAGCTGCTTTCACGCGCAAAACAAAAATATTATGATTTTTTAGTGAATATCAAAAAAGTAAGGATCTTTTGAGAAATCAACGTAAGTTTTATAAATCAAAGAGGCAGCACATTGTGCTGCCTCTCATATCAAAGTACATATTGTCTATATTATCTCGTAGCCTAGAACTGATAACGCAATCCTCCAGAAAAACTCGCCCCTGAAAAACCAGCCTTCGTAAGCTTCTGCTGATAAACAACATCACCGTGAAGCGCAAACTTTGGAGACAACCAAGTATTAAAGCCTAATCCAGCTTCTAGGGAAGAACCAAAAGCACCTAACTGGAAAGCATCTTTGAAATGCACAGATTGTTTTTTTCTAAATCCATGGACAAGATAAAGCTTACCATAGAAGGAAGTAGCGCTTATTCCCTCAGATCCTGTCGGAGACTTGCTCAAACGTCCACCAACACGTGCTACCCACTGATCAAGTTTTCCCATCTCAACATCAAAATTATCGATATCACGGGCCTTATCAAATTGGAGATTTTGATAAACAACCTGAACTTGAGGATCAACAACAAAACCTTCATATCCTGTTGCAAATGACTGACCACCTGTCAAGGAAACACTGAGAGGTTTGCTCTTTAATGTTGCTGTCTTACCACGGGCAAGAGTAACCACATCTCCTTTGAACAGACCATAGGATAAAAGACCATCTACATAAAAGCCCGCATCATGCTGCAGAGTGCTATATGCCGTTATAGACCATTTATCAAAGGTACTTTCCTCACTGTGTTCAACATTTTTAGGTTGTAGAGAAAGTTTTCCATAAGAGCCCATCACCCCAAAAGATACCACATTATCTGCACTCTCGATCGTTTTCAGCAAAATGCCAGCCTTAACAGCGTTATAACGAAGATGTCCCCCATAGCCATATTCAAGTGCAGACAGATCTGAGGCATAACGGTAATGACCACCATAACCACGCAAGAACAAAGCAGGGTTCTCATGAACTTCTAACATTCCACCGGCACTCATCCGCAACGTCTCCAACTGCTTATTTTGATCACCGATATCCATCAAACCAACATGGAATAAGTTATTTGGCAAAAGAAGATAAGTGGGTACTTGCGGTACAACAGACCTGACAACTCGTTCAGGGAGAACAAATCCATCCGCTCGTTCATCGAGAACAAGTCCATCAGTAGGAACAGAAGGCTTAACATACTGATTTTCTAGACGGAAATTCCAAAACGCTCCGCCGTCCTTTATAAATTTCTGTTCAATATGCTCCTGTTTTGCAGTTAGCTGTGGACCGTAAGAACGAAGAACATATTTGTAAGGTGAATTCGCTAATGCAACATAATTACCATCCAATTGGAAAGAATCTTTCTCCGCTTGTCCATAAACCTGAATAATTGAAACGCTGTGAGCAATCTGGTTGTTATCTTTACCTTCTCCTACAATATCCGAAACACCTCGTATATGTAGTCTTGTCTTTCCCTCAACATCACCATGAATCACAAGCCTATCAGTTACTTGCTGATCACTTGGATCTCTGGGGTTTAAACGCGCATTAAGAAAAATTGCAACATCACCATGCGCCTCATAAACCTTGGCGTTCCCAGTTCCAATATGGAGAGTCTGATACAGATCTTCAGATTCCGAAGGTACAAAATCAATAGTACTATTTACAAGTCTTATAGAAGAAACACACGAATCTATACACCCTGAGTCTGGAGTTGCAAAATTTCTCTTTACACTTCTTTTTAGAATCCACTCTGATTTATTGATCAAGTCTAATTTGGCATAAGAACTTTTATCAATACGAGCCCACCCTTCAATAATAGAATCATCAACCGAAACCGATATATGAGAATTATTCTCAGCACTCAACAGCAAATCACCAGAAAGAATTGTATTTTCTTCTAAGGAGATCTGACCACCAGAATTATTACCATAAATAGCTATACCATTTATAACTTCAAATCTAGTTTTTTTCAATGAAACTGCCCCTGTTATGTCTATAGGTGTTTTCTCCTTTTGAGATACAGTACTTCGTTTAACAACACTAACTTTCTCAATAGTACTTCCTGTCCCAGACAATTCTGTAACAGCCTCCTCTAGAACCCGATTTCGATTCTGCTGACTACCTTCTTTTCGCCCCGTCCCATCAAAGTATATACCATAGGATTTATCACCTTCTACTTTAACATCAGAAAGCTCGATATGAGCACGATTCAGAGAAGGACGAACATCAGAAGATCTTTTTCTCCTGGAAGTACCGGTGTCAGAAGTACTGTTTTCAACGGAATCATTACTATCCCTCATCCACAAACCATTAGCATCAGTACTAACATAACCATTAGTGAATTCAACAGAGCCACGATCACTCACCAAGAAAGCCGCACGCCCAAAAGTCTCGGCGGAATCTGGTTGGTCCTGTTGTCCTTTTTTTGCAGTAATTTTAACGTTATCTAACTTAACATTACCCCCCGATTCTGACCTCACTGCCACTCCGCTTGTCAAAGTAATCACCCCAGTATTCATGGTTGCCTCACCAGCATTACTAGCCAGACCAGCTATAGCCAAATCCCCCGTCACGTTAATTTTCGTATTACTTAAATTAACAGATGATCCAGAACCCGCCAAAACACCCACATAACGAGCATTAACCGTTCCATCAGTCATTTTAACCTTTCCACCTTTTTGCGCCTCAAGCCCAATTGAAGAATTTTTAACTGTTGATTTTTTATCTAAAACAACCTCTGCACCATCCTCTGCAAGCACAGTACTTACAAGTTGCAATTTAGTGAGATCAACATTATTTTCACTATCAGCTGCCCCCATAATTGTGGCACCCTCTAGCTTAATAATCGTATTCTGACTCTTAGCATGCATAGGATGCT
This sequence comes from Bartonella henselae str. Houston-1, assembly GCF_000046705.1. Lineage (NCBI taxonomy): Bacteria > Pseudomonadati > Pseudomonadota > Alphaproteobacteria > Hyphomicrobiales > Bartonellaceae > Bartonella > Bartonella henselae. The sequence goes on from NC_005956.1 coordinate 1,465,793, forward strand.
GAAGTGCACCACTTGCCTTCAGTGTAAGATCTGTCACTGTATGTGTCTGACCATCATTGCACAAATAGGAATTTTGCAATGTCTCCGCACCATTTCTGCCCCTATCATTACACTGAGAAGAAACACTTTCTTTACCAGCACTGTCAACAGAAGCAGAAGGCTTCGAGGTGACAATAGACTGCATGACACTAGGTTGCGGTGAGGCAGCAGCTGATATAATAGGTGCAGGATCCCTAGATTCAGTAGAAACAACAGTAGATTTAACAGGTGTAGAAAGTAGAATACGTCCTACTGGTCTAGACTCCGTCGTCCCCTGAAGCGCAGTAAAAACAGTATAAGGCGTAGCTGCAGATTCTTCAGATCTCGCTACTGAAGCAGACTGCTCACCTCCTACAGGTCCTGCAGAATTATCAGACACAGCAGGAGGAGTAGAAGTTTCAACAGAAGAAGGGCTAAGAACTACAGTAACTCCACCGTCTGATTCAGATCTCGCTACTGAAGCAGACTGCTCACCTCCTACAGGTCCTGCAGAATTATCAGACACAGCAGGAGGAGTAGAAGTTTCAACAGAAGAAGGGCTAAGAACTACAGTAACTCCACCGTCTGATTCAGATCTCGCTACTGAAGCAGACTGCTCACCTCCTACAGGTCCTGCAGAATTATCAGACACAGCAGGAGGAGTAGAAGTTTCAACAGAAGAAGGGCTAAGAACTACAGTAACTCCACCGTCTGATTCAGATCTCGCTACTGGAGCAGACTGACCACCTCTTACAGGTCCTGCAGAATTACCAGACACAGTAGGAGGAATAGAAGTTTCAACGGAGGAAGGATTTAAAATTACAGAAACCTCATCTTCTGTTTCAGATCTTTCAAGTTCGGCAGATGCTACAGACGCAGATCTCTCAGGTAAAGTAGAAGGAACTACAACGAGTGAAAGATCTCCTATCAAATCCTCAGCTATTTCAGATCTCCCCAACACAGAAGGTTTCGAAAGATCATCATCACCATCTACCACAGTGTACGCTACTTCTTCTACTCCATTTATTGGACTTCCAGGAATATAAAGAAGATATGTAGATGTATCTCCATCTTGTACTTTACTTTCCAAACGGAAATCCCACCATTCTGCTGTATCATCTGATTCCAAATCCCCCTCAAAGGTTTTTTCCGAATTTTCCATTTTATAAGCACGAAGGGTATATTGATAAGGTGAACCTTGCATTGTGACATATGGACTGCTCAACTGAAAAGAATCCTCCCTTGCCAATCCATAAACTTGAATCATTGAAACACTGTGAGACTTATTTTGTGTTTCCTCTAATCGGACTGTATTAGAATTTCCTCCTCTTCTAACCACATCATTCACATGCACTGTAGTTTCTCCAGAAACAAAACCATAAATCAAAAGCTTATCAGATACCATTTGAGTATGACCTGAATCATCAGAAATCACATGCGCGTTTAAGTAAATAGCAGAACCTCCTAAACTATTATAAACTCCATAACTCAAAGTGCTTTCATCCCCAATACGAAGCGTTTGATAACCTCCAGCATGAGCTTGATCACTTTGTGAAGAGACGAACTTAATAGAACTATCTACAAGCGATATAGCTGAAATACATGAATCTATATAATTATCAGCCTCCGAACATTTCCAACCTTTATCTTTACTTTTTATTAAATGCCAGCTTGAGTTACCTGATAAAAAAAGCTCAGTATTAGCATGTTCATCAGTAACAACTCCACCTAATATCGTAGAATCATGAGCAAAAACTGACATTATAGAATTAGGCTCAGCTTTCAACGATAAATTACCGGAAAGCCTTGATTTTTTACCTAAAATAATGTAGCTTTTCGAACCTTCATCACCATAAATAGCCAGACCATCTGGAACATTGAGTTTAGTATCTTCCAACAAAACAACACGTGCTGCTTCATTTGCCCCTGACGAGGATAGTAATTTTTCTTCGTCTCTCTCTCTCCCTTTAAAATATATCCCATAAGATTCTTTACCATTCAATGTAATATTCGAAGATTTTATACTAGCGCTAACCTTGAAAGCACGCGTAGCTTGAAAGGCACCCTTATCATCATAAATTTCATTTAAAACAGCACTCATAGTGGAAACAGCACTAGCAAAAGCGTTGTTATCAGCAGGCTGTCCCTTTCTATATGGGGTGATAAAATTATTATTTCGAACTACATACTCCGGTCTTAAAAGATCTTCTAGAGAGACATCTGCAACTTCAACTGAAGAGACATCTTCAACACTCAAGACAGAAGCATATTCAACGCTCTGCCTAACAACATTATCGAGACCACCAAGAATATACAAAACAGCAGCATCGGAATCATTAAAAGTTACGTCATCAAAAGAAACAAATCCCTCATGTAATAAAAAGCCAACACTTTTAGGCCCATCATTATCAGAATCTTGAACAGAATCTACTTCTACATTACCTGCTTTCTTAATCTGAATGTTAACATTTTTTAGTGTGATAGATCCATAATTCGTCGATATGCCCCCTATTCCCTCTTCTGGAAAGACAAGAGATCCAGAAACCATATTTATTCCGGATCCATCACTATACAAACCGATTCCATCCACATTAATAGCCACCTTATCCAAAACAACAAACGATGCGTCAGAAGCTTCAGCACCTAAAAAAGAACGTCGGACTTCCCCACCTCTCATGACAATAATCCCTTCCGATTCAGCATTAAGCCCAACAATAAACCCCCTAATATTCGATCGTTTCAAATCAACTTTGGCATCCAGCACTGAATATACAGCACTCCCAAAACCCACCAATTCATCACTGTCACTAAATTTATGAGTAAATATACCATTTTCAAAAGTAACTAACTCATCGCTATACGACAAACCTTTGCTTTTGAGCAATACAGCATCCAATTCAACAGTTGTCTCTTTAATTTTATGAAATGTATTATCAATATCATCGTCTTGAAGATCTGCAGAAGCTGGTAATGATTCAATTTTTCCTATTGCAGTTACCGCAGCACTACCATATACGGGCACTGTAATGGAACCACGTTTCATTTTGTGAAATTCACCATCATCACAATAAATAGGGCCTCTATCAATCTGCCCAAAAGTCCCAACCTCACATCTATAGGAAGGGAATCCCTCACCAGCAGAAACTACAAAAGGGTTTGATATCAAAGAATCACCTACACCGGCAGAAGCTCCCATAGAAACATCCATACCTTGTAAAAAGAAAAAAACGCTTGTTGTAAGAGCACACAAACGGGTACGATTTTTCAATACATTAATCATATATCCAACTTTCTAAATTAAGACATTTTGTAAAAAACTAGACTTAAAAGTTCTAGAATTGAGTAAAAATGAGATGAGCGGCTGATTTTTAACATATGTTAGATATATTTACAACATAATGTTTTTTATTAATTTATCATATTGTACATAAAAAGGCCTAAATTAAGCTTTTAAACGCGATAGACTTTTTTGGTAATTAACAGGATAAAAGAATGAAATGATGTTGAAAATATCTAAAGCGGGTGACTTCTACCTTGCTTATTGCAATCAGCTTTGCAATATGTTCATGGGTAGGTGTAAATGCAAATGTGACCATCAATCATGTTTCAGGTACCACTACTGTTTCCACCTCTCCCCAAAAGGTCATTATCTTTGACCTTGCGTCGCTTGATAATATGAATCGCCTTGGAATCAAAGCAATTGTCGGTGTTCCTGGAGGAAAAAAATCTATCTATTTGCAACAATTTGATGATGCAGAATATGAAAAAATTGGTACTCTTTTCGAATCTAATTATGAGAAGATTGCTACCCTTCAACCCGATCTCATCACTATTTCCTTATGCACTCAAGCCAGGTATAAAGGCTTATCCAAAGTCGCTCCAACTATTGACCTAACAATAGGCAATCAAAACTCTCTTGAATATATTAAATGGAATGCGTCTATTCTTAGGAAATTTTTCGGCAAAGGAAAGGAAAATGAACAAGAAATTGTGAAACTTAATGAAAATTGAGACAAACTCCGTAAAAATACACAAAGGAAAGGTACAAGGCTTAGACTCATGACCTTCGGTGGAAAAATCAGTGCTTTAGGTCTAAAATCACGTTTTGATATTTTATATTCCGAATTTGGAACTGCTCTTGCAACCAATAAAATCACCGTGCAAAAACATGGACAGCTCATTTCTCTTGAGTTTATTCTCGAAACCAATCCTGACTAGCTATTGGTTATTGATCGAGATGCAACGATCAAACGAGAAGGACAATCTGTACAATAACTGCTCAACAATGAACTTATTCAACAAACAACAGCTGGCAAAAAAGCCAAATTATTTATTTAGACTCTTGAAGCTGGTATCAACAAGTGATGGTTTAACTGGACTTAATGAAACAGCGCAACAGATCAATGAAGCCTTTAAAAAGTAAATAAGCACACAAATAGCTTGCTTGCTGTAGAAATAAAATTTAAGAGCAAAGGCTGCCTTTAGGCTATGTTTGCTTTTTTGTTGGAAAATAATTCAACGTGAAAATTACTGGATAACCATAATAATTCTTGCTCTCCTATCTATCCTTAGCATTTTTATTGGTTACTCAGATGTAACACCTTCTGATCTATTATCTGGCGATCCACATGCCTGGCTTATTTTCTGGCAAACACGCCTTTCTCGTACAATTGCAGTACTTTTGGTAGGCGCAGCACTTGCACTCCCAGGTATGATTATGCAACTGTTGGCATGCAATCATTTTGTTGAGCCATCAACCGCTGAAACCGTTGAGGCAGCATCCCTTGGCATTTTTTTGTGATGATTTTTCTGCCTAATATCCTTGTCTTAGTAAAAATGATCGTCGCTATAATTTTTGCTATGATCGGCACACTATTTTTATGTTTTTATTACACCGAATCCTTTTAAAGTCTGCCCTCATTGTACCACTCACGAGGATTATGTTTGGCTATGTTATTGGCTCCTTAACCAACGCTATTGCTGATTATGAAATGTTGCCGCCCCTCTCTTCAAGCCTATTTATTTGACAGTTTTTCGATGGTTCTTGAGGGAAAATACGAACTTTTATGGTTCTCTCTTCCTCTTTGTATTCTTGCCTATTTGACCGCTGATCGCTTTACAGTGGCGGGTCTTGGAGAAGATTTACCAACAATCTTGGACTGAATTATCGCACTGTTATGCTCTTTGGTCTTTTTATTATCGCCTCAATCACTGCTGTTGTCGTCTTCTGTACAGTTGGTCGAATTCCTTTCGTTGGACTGATTATTCCTAATCTTGTTTCAAATTTTATGGGTGACAATATGCGCCATACTGCTCCTTGGATAGCAATGAGTGGTGCAGGGATGGTCTTAATCTGTGATTTTTTAAGACGAATAATTCATCCTTCTCTTGAAATTCCTATCAACACGATAATGGGAGTTATTGGCAGTTTTATTTTTATGATACTGCTTTTATGCTGGAGAAAGCGTCTTGGATAAAAAGAAAACAGCAACACTGATCCTGACAACGCTTATTATAATGGCGTGCATCGTCATCAGTCTTTACATGACATGGAACATCAACATCTATACGTGGCTCTTTCGGCTTATAAAACTTATCTCTCTTCTTCTCATTTCTTATACAATTACCGTTTCTATTATTTTATTTCAAACAGTTGTCAATAATCGTCTGCTTACCCCTTCACTTATGGGGTTTGATCAACTTTATATTTTAATCAAAACTCTCACAATTTATTTTTTAAGATCTCTTGCTTTGCCCTTTTTAAATGAAGAAGAACAGTTAATTCTTGAAGCTTTGATCCTCACTCTCTTTTCAATAAGCCTTTTCCGCTGGTTCTTTTCAGGAGACTTAAAGGGACTTCATTTGACACTTTTGGTTGATGTTATTTTAGGCGGATTTTTTTTAGTTTACGCATGTTCCTGCAATTGCAACTCAATTCAAACGAAATGATGAATTTAACGGATATTATGTTTGCAAGTTTTAATAAATTCAATACATTATGAATAAGCTTTGCCACAATCGTTGTTTTCATTGTGAATTTAATTGGTTAGCGTTCACGTCATCTGCTTGATATTTTTGCTCTAGGACGTGAAAACGCGCTCAACCTTGGGGTGGATTATCACAAAAGTGCTACAGCTATTCTTATATTTGTTTCCATTCTCGTATCCATTTCTACAACGCTAGTAGGACCTGTCACCTTTTTTGGTTTGTTAGTTGCCAATCTTGCTTATGAACTTTCTCCTCAGGCAAAACATGGCATTGTTGTGCCGATTGCAATATTATTGGCTATTATTTATCTGGTTGGTGGGCAGTTTATTTTAGAACAAATTTTTCATATGGCAGGACGCTTAAGTTTTATTATTGAATTTTGTGGTGGAATTGTCTTTTTAACATTACTGATAAAGGGAAAATGATAATGGTTAAAATCAATTATCTTTCCAAGGCTTATAGAATAAAATTGATGATCGATAATTTATGCCTTCATCTTCCAAAGGAGGGATTATTGCTCTCATTGGCCCCAATGATTCTGGCAAATCAATACTTTTGATGCTGATAAGACGCCTTTTACCGCGCCACAAAGGTACAATTCATATCAACAACTTTGATATTGATAAAACGCCCCACGATCTTTTAGTGCAAAAAATCTCAATCCTGCGTCAAAATAACCCTTTATCCTTTCATCTTATTGTATATGATTTAGTAAGTTTTGAGCGCTATCTTTACTCAAAAGGCTGGTATAATAAAGAAGATAAACAATTTATTGACAGTGTAATCCGATATCTCGGTCTACAAGATTTAAAAGATTACTTTTTGAATGAACTCTCTGGCGGACAACGCCAGCGTGCTTTTATTGCGATGATTATCTGTCAAGATACCGATTATCTTCTGTTAGATGAACCATTAAATAATCTGGATATGAAACATGCTGTTTCTATGATGAAGCCGCCGCACAGCAGATGAACTCAAAAAACCATTCTTGTTGTTATACATGATATTAATTTTCATCGTCTTATTCTTATGATTGTTGCACTGAAAAATGGTAAAACAACTTACTGTGGAACCCCCAAAGAGATTATACAACCAAAACTTCTTAAAGATATTTATAATGTGGATATTCAAGTCAAAACAATTAATGATGTCCCTATCGCCCTTTATTATCGATAAATCGGCTCTTACTGATCAATCATTATAAAAAACCTTTTTTGCCCTTGTGTGCACCGTAAAATCTGCTAAAAGATGGCGGCATCTGCATGCTGGGGAATAGTTTAATGGTAGAACAGCGGACTCTGACTCCGTCAATCTTGGTTCGAATCCAAGTTCCCCAGCCAAATTCAGCACAATCAATATAGCTTGTTAGCTGGAATGTTTAGTGTATGGCAAAAGCGAAATCAGCAGGTTTTAGACCACAAGCAATTGCTGCTGGACTCATAAAAAAACTTGGTCGCATAGCTTATACAACCTATCGCGATGCAAAAATAAAACTCCCCCTGAAGATATAGCGGAACTCGCAGCGGAATTTTATGAAAAACTATAAGAGCTTGTTCAAAACATCAACAATAGCAAAGCAGTTAGCTTACCTTGCCTCTTTTAAAATTGCATTTAAAACGTCAAATAGAGACTGAAAGTGCACATCTAGAAACTACAGAAGATACGGCTTAATATCCCTTTAAAATAAAAAATGAAAGTGGAAATCTTTTTACATTAAATAATTTATATAACATATTAATAAAAAATATTTTTTACTCAACTTTTAGAGATTTCCATGTATATATGGAACTCTTTTTTGCTTTTTTTGTCCTTTTGGGTGTCAAAATGAATTTTGACACGCACTTAATGATAAAAATAGTTATAAAAACAAAGAATTATCACGTATTCCCATCTAATCCCACATTTTCCTACTTAGTACAAAACTTACTGTCAAACTACAATCAATACATGAGAAAAAACTTGCGCAATATATGTAAAACAAGTTTGGAAACTTGAATTCCGTTTATTCGATTGATTTCATTTTACCCTTAACGCTTTGAAAATTTTTGTTTGATGGTACGTCGCATTTTTTAATCTACAATAGCGTAAGAGACAAAAAGTATTATATTACTCTTTTATCTTTAAATCGCCTTCATTTTCAAAACTATAGCGCATACATCGGCTACAAATGTTTCTTCTATTGTCCCAAACCATTTGCTGATTTTTTTAACAATACCCTCATAATTAAAAAAACAGAACAAAGCCATCAACAAAAGCCCTGTCTGCTAATCAAAACCAAAGCTTCTTCCCATATAAAAAGTCAAGAAATTCTTCTTTTACGATGAGAAAAAACACTCACATGTTGAAAAATATAGCGTATCAAAAAAACTTTTTAAAAGTAAGTATTTTAAAGATTTTTTAAAGTGCTACGTTACCCTGCTCTCAAAGCAAATGCACTCCCCAACACATGCTGTACGAGTCATAGAATGTAGAGGACAAAATTATAAGCCAATATAAATACCCTTCACAGATACTTCATAGCGGATATCTTGCAAAAGAAAAAATGCACATATACTGAATATCAAACTGTTAAGAATGATAAAAACAAAATGTCCAATTCTTTTCATTCACACCTTAAACGATAACAAAACCCCCTATCCCTCTTCAAATTCACACACACAACTCACTTTTTCTTTTATGTTTTAAGAAAAGAAAAAATCCTATTAGAGATGACTGCAATTTACAGAGAATTCTGTATCTTTTCCTATAATGCCAAGATCCTTAATCAAAAGAGGTTTTCCTATCTCTCCATTATAGGCTTTAACGTGAATGCTCTTCCCCTTCACATCTATAAAGTAATAATCCCCATTAAAGAGTGCACCAGCTGTATAAACAGGAATATTTCCAAAGACCTTATCATTTTTTGCACGGCAATAGGACTGATAATGTGTATGCCCCACAAATATTGCTTTGACATTATGAGAAGTAATAATTGACTTAAACAGCGATAAATCTTTAGCATTCTTTTTACGAATAAAGAAAGATTCACCATCAATAGAAGCCGCACGACCATCATGAAAATTAATAATTGTAATTTTACCCCTCGCATCAGCAGCAGCTAAATCTTCTCTAAGCCAATCCAAAGATGCATTGATATGCACCTCCATAGACTGTCCTTTCAAACGAACTCTATAGCTTGGATAATTGTGAAGCTGCACATAGTGAATATCTCCATAATCCCAAGAATAACTCAAACTCCCTTCGATGACGTGCATATCTCCGCTTGGCATAGGAATTGAACTTTCAGCAATATCCGCATTAAAATGAGATAATTGACTACGATATTTTTTGATTTCTGAGACCATTCTTGAAACCGCGCTTATAGCGCACGCATCTTTATAAAAATTAAATGTTTCAGGCTCTGTACAATTTCCAACATTATTTGCATAATCATGATTACCTAACCCCTCATAAACAGGAGAGCCAAGGTTTTTATAAACACTTTTATAATCGTCATAGTTTTTTTGTTGACCAAACTCTGTCAAATCACCATTAACAATATGGAATGCAGCCTTATGCGCTTTTATAACACTGGCAACTTGCTCATTTATCTTTAACCAAGGTTTCCTATTCGACAGTCCATTAGCATCACCAGAGTTCAAACGCCATGGTTGCGGATCAGCCATAATGATCGCAGTATAATTTTTTGCAAGAGACTTCTCTCTCATGGCCCAATCCATGAATGCACTATGAAGCCTTTCTTCTCTTTTTGTCCTTTCAGAATCAAAATTAAAGCAACCAGACAGAGCAACAGCAGCCATAATAACTGCCATATATTCAATCTTATATCCCATAGACCCATCATCCAAAAACGATTATATATTTGTGTTGTATAAATCCCGCGGAATCATTCTTTTCAACTTTTTTGTCAAGAATGTGTCAAAAGTTCAAAATAATGAAAACAAAAAGGCTTCAATGAGGGCACAATTTGATGATAGAAAAGCATTGTTGGTTTTAGACTTTTACCTTGAAGCATTTCATTGGTTAAGTTTTTTAATTTGAGATATACCGATCTTAAATGCTCTCTATAAGACAACCATTTATCAAAAACCTTTCTCTTATAAAAAATCTTGGAAGTATTGTATATATTCTACATATCCCCAATAGAGAAAAGCGTAAAAAAACTAGCATTTTGCCATATGTTTTAAAGAACAGACTCCTTTTTGCATAAAGATCAAGCACCTTTAATAAAAGACTTCTTACAAATAATGCAGAAATAATGAAAAGTATGAGCGTCATCTTTTCTCTATCAATGTCTTAATATATCATAATATTACTTTAAATAATATTTAAATTAAATGAACACATTATGAAATTAAGTTTATATTTTAAAAATTAAAGTCTAATTTTGACAGAGAAAGCAAAATAAATTATCAAAATGCTGAACTGTTAAAAATAAAAACAGTATCTATTTTCTATTCCTCTTTTGAAGAGTGCGGGGAAATGAATATTGGGGGCTTTAAAATGAGAATGCTTGTGTATAAAAATTCCTTCTGTCATCTATGGCAACAGCAGCTATCGTGCTGTTTAATATTCAATTCAATGTACATGCTGAAACTCTCAAAGTTTCTGAGGGAGAAACAGTAACCGTATCTGGAAAAACCTATGATACACTTCATGCAAAAAGGTAGCAAAATTATTGGCAAAGATTTAGAAATAATACATTGAGACTCAAACAGTGCTATAATAGCTGAAGGGCTTAACAGTGCAATTGAATTACTAGGTGATAATACAAAGATCAAGGATCTGAGCCTTTTTTAGGTCTTGACGTAAAAGACGGTGCTACAATCAAAATGAATGGAGGTTCCATCATAACTTCTCACATTGGTGCTTCTTTCAATAACAGTAAAGACAACGAAATACCCTAAAAAATGTATTCATATCAGACGCAAATGATGAACTGCAAATGTCCTTAGGAATAGTTACCAAGGAAAGCAATCTTACTTTAAAAAACATAGTCCTTCATGCTTTTTCTATTCTAGAAGCAGATGATCATTCTCAAATAACGATATCAGGAGGATCATTTGATAGGGGAATCGAGGGAATATATGTTTTGAATGGTAGCACCATCACTATAAAAGATAATGCTAAAATTACAACATATATCGATATTGGGTTACTTGCAGATGGTTCACAATCCGAGATTACAATGACAGGAGGAACAGTAAGTGGAGCTTTTTCTGCATTATCTGCAGAAAACGGCGATCATATTGATATCAAGGATGTTGCCATAACAACAATAGATGAAAATGATAACGGATATAGCGTATATTCCAATGGTACTGGCAGCATAATTACATTACATGGAAATACAACGATTAAAAATGTTTCAACCGGTCTTGTAGTAAATAAAGATGGCATAATCAAAATGACCGGAGGTTCTATTATGGCTTACATTAATGGAACCAATTTCAGTGGAAATAAAAAAGATGAAAATAAACTGAAAGATGTGATAATATCAAGCTATAACGACGATACACTCTTACACGAAAGGATGTATGTAGCCTACAATAGCAAACTCTCTTTGGAAAATGTAACCATTACTCAAGCAGAGGACGGCATATTCGCTAAGAGTAATTCTCAAGTAACAGTATCAAAAAGATTAGTTTCTACGAAAACCACAAGAGTATATACTGAGAGTGGCAGCGTCATTACTGTAAAAGACAAAGCTGAAATTATCTCATCTAATGGGAGTGGATTACATGCAAATGGTCGACAATCTAAGATTAAAATGATAGAAGGTACAGTAAATGCAAAAAAAGGTGCATTATACACTGACAATGGTGAGGATATTGATATCACAAACGTTTCCGCAACAGCGAAAATCGGTGGTTTGCAGTTCATGTCCCTTCTTTATATTATTCCAGATGAATTAAATGATCCTCAAAATTATCAAAACAGTGAGATCAATTTAACCAATACGAAGATTCATGTTGACAATGGTACTGGATTCTCATTGAAACTTTTACTGATAATACCATTAGAAATATTGTAAATCTATCAATAGGTACAGCCAATCTCATAAATTTAGAAATCCATGCTGATGTTTTATTAAGAAACGGTACTTTTGTGAGAGACAAAGAGTTATGGGACCATATAGATACAAAAGCAATACCCAATGGCACCTTTACATTAAATGCAGATCATTCCATTTTAGAAGGCAGAGCAAACATTGCACAAGAAAGAAACGTACTCTTTGACCTGAAAAAGACACACAATGGATCCTAAAAACCAGCACAAAAGAAAAAGATGATGATGGCAATTTGCTTGATATTGCTCAAAGAGCACACTCTGAAGTGTCTGTACTTAATCTCAATAACAGCTCTATTATTTTTGATTCACCAACAGAGGATCATTATCCAAACATTGCATATAGGCTCTGGAAAGCCAAACACCACAGCAGTTTATAATGCCTCTGGGGATGCAAAAATTTATTTCAACACTGCATGGAATGATGATAAGCCAATAGCCAATCAAAAAACTGATTGTCTTCTCATCCATGGAGATTTAAAAGGTTCCACAACAGTTTATATCAAAAGCGATTTCAGAGATAAAAATAGTGTTGTAAATACCTCTGATCCTTTAAATACACGCGGCATTTCATTGATTCAAGTTTCTGGAAAAGCCGAAGAAGACTCCTTCAAATTGGTAAATGATTATACCACAATCAATGGATCACCTGATAAGTATATGGCTACATGCCTATGGACCAGAATCAAGCCATGGCAAAGCCAATATTGAACAAAACCTGTTTGATAACAATGATGAAAATTTCTGGAATTTCAGTTTGCAACCTGAATTTCTTAATTCTAATCCAAACTCTGGCTCTAATCCTGGTCCTAACCCCAGTCCTGGATTACATGTGCATGCCATTGCACTACAAATGGCAAGCTATTTTGTTATGCCAAATGCCCTCTTCTATACAGGATTGACCGATATGGCTAAACAGAATGTGCTATTAGCCAATAGAAGAATATCTCTCTTGGGAAAAGAGCAAGAAAAACAGAGCGGTTTCTTCTTATACACACCTATGGAAGTACAGGAAACTTCTCCTCTGAAAGTGCTCCTCGTCAATATGGTTATAGCGGTACTCATCTTCACTACACTGCTCTCCAAGGAGGTGTTAACTTCGCAGCGCTAGAAGGGCAAAATACCAGCACATATTTCGGCCTTATCGGAACCTATGGACAACTGTCCTTCATTCCAAAGGATATGCAAGATGTAAGTAAGAACACGGTGGATAAGTGGTCCCTCACAGCTTATGGCAGTATGCAGGATGACAGGGGTTTCTATCTTGATACGTTGTTGTTCTATGGAATCCTAAAAGGAGATATCAACAATGCCATCATTGGCAAAACCGCAAAAGTGAAAAATGCAAAGATATGGAGCATCTCTACCACCATTAGCAAACAATTTGCAACCGGTATGGAAAAGGTAACATTCGAACCACAAGCACAACTTGCCTATCAACATTTGATATGTTTGACACTTTTGCAGATGCTGATGGCTTTAAAGTTGATATGAACAATCCTCATCAATGGATGATCCGTGTTGGTGGGCGTTTAACCAAAACCGTTACCACCACTGAAAATGGACGTTCTTTTTCCTTCTATGGAAAAGTAAATGCAACTAAAACTTTTGGCGAAGATCAGACAATCCATATTGATAAAGACTATAAACTTGATCCTATGGGCTCTTTCCTTGAAGGCGAGCTTGGTATCAGTGCGCAATTATCACCAGATATCTCGCTTCATGGCGATGTCAATTATCAACAAAAGCTTCAAAAAACCGGTATATCGGGAGCGAGTTTTTCAGGTGGAATACGCTATCAGTTTTAAGACAAAACTATAAAAACACGCGTTATAATAGCCCGTCTATTTTAACAAAAGGCAGCATAGGATGTTGCCTTTTCGATTTATCAATTCAAATTTCTTAATCGTAGTCCCCTCTTTTACTTTCAATGCAGAAAGAAAAAGCACTCTTATATAAATTATCGTAGCTGAAAGTAATACTGTTTTCTCTAAAAAATAAAATTTTGATCAAAAACAGCTTTTCTTATTTCACTATATTATAAAGCTTTAACATATTAAACTGAACTTTAGTATTATAAAAAAATAAACATAATCAAGAAATTATATATTTTATTTCTAAATCTCTCTCAGAATCCAGCCCTTAATACATGTTTTAAACGCTCATTTACCAAAAAAAATTACTCTGTGTTTCTAGAACAGAAAAAGCGGGCAATAATGTTCTTATTGATTATATTGAAATACATCAGAAAAATATTACGAGTTTATATTATAATCTGAAGCTTTTAAAAATTAATTTTTTCATGATTTTTACCAAAATCAGAAATCTCTTCCAAAAAATAAAAAGTATAAATACGAATTTTTATAGCATTTCATAGATTTTTATAATGGAAAAATAATGAATATTAATACGATAAAGTAAAATCTTCCTCCTCTACAGTTACTATATGGTAGTACCGAACCTTCAGAAAACAGAAAAAATAAAATTTTCTCGAATATCAATTCATATTCCTTTATTTAAAAGTAAAAAACGTTTTTATCTCAACTAAAAAGCTTTTATGAAAATAATTTCTCAAAGAGAATATAACATTCAAATAATAATATTCATTAAGAATATATAATAAATATTAATATTTACAAAACGTCATAATTCATTTAAATAAAGTATTTTATTTTTAATATTTATATTAATTTTATAGTTTACATAAATTTAATATAAGTTAAATATTATTTTTTAAGTTTTCGAAAGAAGTATAAAATATAAACTTATACGTAACTTATAAGTCAAGATGATATGAGATGTCTAAAAAAATTCTTTTATCATACACAACCACAGCTGCTATAATATTGTTCAATATCCATTCCAACGCATACGCTATATCCCTTTTTTCTGGTGAAGGCGAAAACAAAACCGCTCCAACTCAAGAAAGCTATGAAAATATTTATGCTCTAGATGGTGGTAAAATTCATGGCAAAGATCTCAAGATAATCGGCCCCTCAACCCAAGAAGAATCAATCATAACAGACATAAGCGGTGTAGAAGCCAGAAAATTTGGAAGCATGATTGAACTAGAGGGAGACACAACGATAAAAAATGTCTCAATCGGCTTGTTGGCAAAAGAAAGCGGTACAATTAAAATGAACGACGGCTCCATTCAGGTGAAAAAAGTGCATATACAAACACCAATCGGTATAGCAGCCGTATCAAATGGTGCCATCATCTTAAATAATGTAGAGATTGACGCAAGCAATCAAGAGCAAAGTATAAAGACAATAGATGAAACAGGAATAGGAGATGGAACTGGAGCAAGCTTAAAGAGTGGTGGAACATTGAGTATGACTGGTGGTTCCATTAAATCCAACTATTTAGGCATTACTTTAGAAGAGAGCAGTAGTGATAAAAACAAACTAGAAAATGTAAAAATTAACATCACGAATCTTGCAAATGCCACGAAAGAGAGCATAGGAATAAGAGTCATCAAAACAAGCAAAGTCACTTTGAATCAAGTAACCATTAGGCACGCAAGAACCAGCATACATGCAAGTGATAGTTCTGAAATAACAATATCAGGCGGCTTAATTCAAGGAAATCATACGGGAATAAATGTTGAAAAAGAGAGCGTAATAACTCTAAAAAATGATGTTGAAGTTTTATCGAATGACCATGGACTTTCTGCAAACGGTCTGCACTCAAAAATTACCATGCAAGGAGGGAAACTGATTACAGCTGGTTTACAACCGGCCGTCTTAGCCGGGTCTGGTGGAGAAATTAACCTTATTAATGTTGTTGTACATATTGATGATCTTACCGATATTGTTATGCACATTGATGACAATGAAACACAAACGCAAAAATTAGAATTAGAGAGGAAAGAGGCTCCATTAACAACACAAGGTCTACAAGCACAATATGCACAATCAAAAATCACCATGATAAGAGGATCGATTACCACAACTGGTTTGAATCCTGCAGTTTTAGCTGGGTCTGGCGGACAAATCGATCTCACTAATGTTCCCATGAAAGTGCACAATGTTGGACTACAAGCACAAGCCGAACAGTCAAAAATTGTTATGACAAGAGGATCGATTACTACAACGGGTATGAATCCTGCAGTTTTAGCTGGATCTGGTGGAGAGATTGATCTCAATGATGTTGTTATTAAAACTAAGGATATCGCGCTCCAAGCACAGGATAAGCAATCAAAAATTACCATGAGAGGAGGAAAACTTATCAAAACTGGACCGCGAGCTGCCATCTTTGTAACATGTGGCGGACAGATTGATCTTCTGGATGCTCAATTACATACGGATAGTAATGGGCTAGCAGTACGGGGCAGAGAATCAAAGATCACGCTCAAAGATTCGGAAGTACGTGCCAATATTCTATTAGTAGGAAAGCCTAATGATGAAGATGATAATGGCGAAGCTAACGTGATTGCCGACCACTCTATCTTAGAAGGAGGAGCAAGAAATTCCGAAAGAAAACCTACCCAAATAATCTTTAGTTTAATCAATGGCACAACGTGGTATTTAAAGGCGAATATGCAAAGCCATAAAATCCAAAAACTTGATCTAATCAAAAAGTTACATTCTGAAGTTTTTAAGCTTAATCTCAACAATAGTACCATTGTTTTTAGGACACCAAGAGAAGATCAATATCAAACATTACATATAGGCAATAAATCACCTCACCTCACAAACAACAACACAACGCACAAAACAGTCTACAATGCAACAGGCGATGCAAAGATTTATTTCAATACTGAATGGAATAATGAGGTACCAAAAGAACAACAAAAAACTGATCGACTTCTTATTCATGGTGATGTGTCAGGCATCACAACAATCCATTTTAGGAATCTTTTAAAAGGTAAAAAAACAAAAGAAAAGAATACTGGTCCCGTAAATACGCGTGGGCTCTCACTCGTTCAAGTCTCTGGAAAAGCAGAGGAAAATTCCTTCAAACTTGCAAATGGCTATACTACAATAAAGGGGTTGCCTTATAAATACACACTCAATGCCTATGGACCAACATCAAGCCGCGGGAAAGCGAGTATTGAGCAAAGCTTCGTGGGAGAAGAAGAAGATTTTTGGGATTTCCGCTTACAAAATGCCATTCTTGATGCTGAAGAAACTATCTCACCTGATACTCAAGAAACAAACTTTTTTAATTCTGAAGAAATAACCCCTCTTAATACTGAGGAAACTGCCTCTCTTAATGATGGGGAAACAACTCCCCTTTATTCTAAAAAAGCTGCCTCTCCTGATGCTGAAGAAACTATCTCGTCTGATACTCAAGAAACAAACTTTTTTAATTCTGAAGAAATAACCCCTCTTAACACTGAGGAAACTGCCTCTCTTAATGATGGGGAAACAACTCCCCTTTATTCTAAAAAAGCTGCCTCTCCTGATGCTGAAGAAACTATCTCGTCTGATACTCAAGAAACAAACTTTTTTAATTCTGAAGAAATAACCCCTCTTAACACTGAGGAAACTGCCTCTCTTAATGATGGGGAAACAACTCCCCTTTATTCTAAAAAAGCTGCCTCTCCTGATGCTGAAGAAACTATCTCACCTGATACTCAAGAAACAAACTTTTTTGATTCTGAAGAAATAACCCCTCTTAATACTGAGGAAACTGCCTCTCTTAATGATGGGGAAACAACTCCCCTTTATTCTAAAAAAGCTGCCTCTCCTGATGCTGAAGAAACTATCTCGTCTGATACTCAAGAAACAAACTTTTTTAATTCTGAAGAAATAACCCCTCTTAATACTGAGGAAACTGCCTCTCTTAATGATGGGGAAACAACTCCCCTTTATTCTAAAAAAGCTGCCTCTCCTGATGCTGAAGAAACTATCTCACCTGATACTCAAGAAACAAACTTTTTTGATTCTGAAGAAATAACCCCTCTTAACACTGAGGAAACTGCCTCTCTTAATGATGGGGAAACAACTCCCCTTTATTCTAAAAAAGCTGCCTCTCCTGATGCTGAAGAAACTATCTCGTCTGATACTCAAGAAACAAACTTTTTTGATTCTGAAGAAATAACCCCTCTTAACACTGAGGAAACTGCCTCTCTTAATGATGGGGAAACAACTCCCCTTTATTCTAAAAAAGCTGCCTGTCTTAATGCTAAAGGAAAAGTAAGAGCTCTTGTACCACAAGTAGCCAGTTATTTGGTCATGCCTAACGCTTTATTTTCCGCTGGATTGGCTGAGCTGAATAATCAGAATATACTGTTAGAGAATATGCGGACAACACTCTTTGAAGCAAAGGATAAAAAAGAAGATAACA
Source organism: Bartonella henselae str. Houston-1 (assembly GCF_000046705.1). Classification (NCBI taxonomy): domain Bacteria; kingdom Pseudomonadati; phylum Pseudomonadota; class Alphaproteobacteria; order Hyphomicrobiales; family Bartonellaceae; genus Bartonella; species Bartonella henselae. The sequence goes on from NC_005956.1 coordinate 1,484,162, forward strand.
AAAAGAGTGGGATCTTCTTATCCTCCTATGGCCACAAGATCACATTGTCTTCTAACCGTAGTCCTCTACACTATGGCTATGGTGCTGATGTTCACTATACTGCAATACAAGCAGGCATGACATTAGCAGCATTAGAAGGTCAAAATAGCACCACACATTTTGGTCTTTTGGGGACATACGGACAACTCTCTTTCACTCCAAAGGGCATGGAAGGTGCTGATAAGAGTACACTCGATAAATGGTCACTTGCTGCATATGGAAACATCCAGCATAACGATGGCATCTATGTTAATGCACTGTTCTCCTACGGAGCTTTCAAAGGAAATATCACCACAGCCCTCATTGGGAACACTGCAAAATTGGATGGTTCTCATACTGTAAGTGCATCAGCGACCATCGGACATAAACTAGAAACCGATGCTAAAGGATTGGTCTTTGAACCACAAGCACAACTCCTTTATCAACGCCTCATGCTTGGAACCCTCTCAGATATCGATGGCTTTAACGTGAATATGGGTAAGCCTCATCAATGGTTGCTGCGTATTGGTGGGCGTCTGACACAAACAATACCTTCTGATGAAAAAGGCTATGCCACTTCTTTCTACGGTAAGCTGAACCTTATGAAAGCTTTTAGTAACAAGAGTACAGTACAGATTGGAGATACTTTCTATCTTGATGCTATGGGAGATTCTGTTGAAGGCGGGCTTGGTGTGAATGCGCAACTCTCTCAAAATTTTGCCCTTCATGCGGATATTAATTATCAACACAAGCTCCAAAAAGCAGGTGTATCTGGAATAAACTTCTCTGCTGGAATGCGCTATCAATTTTAATATAAAATCATGAAAGTGTAACTTAAGACTATAAAAACAAACGTTGTTTTATTCCGTTCACTTTCACAAAAAGGCAGCACAGTACACTGCCTTTTAACTTTTGATACTCTGTCATAGAAAGATCGGTCGAAGAACTGCTTTTTGTGTATACCCCCACTACGTCATCTATAAAGATTTATTGATTTATACTGCTGGGGACTGTCTCTTGAGACAAACGGTTTTGAAAAAGTTCATTTCTCTCAAACCAAATGTAACAAAATGCTTCATCTCCAAATTGAGGCATCGTATTGGTTTATAAGAATAATTCATCGTTTTGCATACTAAATGAAGTCCCTAATATCGTAAGATTCTTTCATTTCAAATCTTCTTATACTCAATCAATCAAAATCATTCCCTTACATGATTGAAATATGGCTTCTGTCCATGCATTGCAATAGAATCCCGCATTTCAAGGTTATTTTCTTCTCATAAACAAGGTTGGCTTGTAGATAAAAATTCTTCAAGAAAAAAGTAAAAATGCCCCAACAGTCTCAATGAAAAAATTATCGCAACATTGTGAGCGGGCAAAGAAAATGATGATCCCAGCTTACACCTTCATAAGCGTAAAGAGGGTGATGCCCAATGGCTTTTACCCTATCCCCTTCACAAACACCGTCGTGAAAGTGGCTTGGAAGCATGAAGAGATGCCGCTTTAAAACAAGCGCGTAAATGTGCACCACAACAGCATTCTGTTCTTCATGTGAAGAGAATGACCCCCATGAATGCCAAATTCTCAAGAAAGTTGCCTTTTTGTTTTATGAAATCGAATTATCTTACCACAACCTCCTTCTCTCTTTTATCAATGTAAAAAAATAATTTAAATCCTTTATCTTATATTAAAAAACATCATGAATTCTTTATTCTTCTCTATACAAGAAAAGCTACTGAAAGCTTTTTAAAAGGGCATAACTATCTTTTTCCCCAACTCTGTCGAAATATCCATAACAACAAGCTTTTCTCAAGAGATAATCTTTCAAAATATCCTGTTTCATAACGTTGACTAAACAGCAACTTAACAAGCGCATTTTTCTGCAATCCATGTGCAACTGGTTTGCATGATGCATTGGTTTACATGATCCTTTTAGAAACTTTTTTGACGCAACTTTTCGAACGATAGAAAGCACTATGCATCATTTCGTTTTGTTCTTTACACAAAAAACATAATGATATAAAACCGCCCCGGTACTTGCGCCATCAGGGGAATGAAGTAAGCATCAAAGGCATACCAATACTAAAGGCATATTTATGTGTAAAAAATCTAATAAGAAAAATTTTTTGTTATGTACAATTGCTGGAACTTTGATTTTCTCTCATTTCGGTTCAACTCATGCAAAGACACTATTACACCATGAAATCCCTACCGTTCGTACAACTAATGGAGAAGAAAAAAAACTTAATAATGTTTTTATACACACTGGATCTTCTGGAGTGCATGCTACTAAAAAAGCAGTCGCTACAGTTACAAAAGAAACAATACATGAAATTCCTGAGATTCAAGTGACAGATGGAAAAGAAAAGGCTTTTGATAATGTTTTTATACGTACTGGATCTTCTGGAGTGTATGCTACTAAAAAAGCAGTCGCTACAGTTACAAAAGCAACAATACACGCAAATTCGTTTGCACTTGCTGTATCAACAGGTGGGCGCGTTAATGCTAAGGAAATTGAAGCAAATGTCCTGCAGGGTGGTCTATCAATTACAAACGGTATAATTAATGTTCAAGATTCAATCATAGAAGCTAAAAAAGAATCTGGTATCATTTTTCACAAAATTCTAGATTTTTTTGTAAAAGAGGGTGAAGAAGTTGTAAATAAGGCAATTCTTAACAATACAAAACTTCTTGTAAGAGACGGTGTTGGTATTGTAGGACCTTTGTCTTCAAAATCTGTTGCTGAAGTTCAACTTAGAAATTCGGAAATTCGTTCCGATGTATTACTAAAAAATCATCTAAAAAAGGCAACAGATTCAGACCCTCATCCTGTTACTCTTATATTAACCGCTGATAATTCGATTATGGAAGGAAGAGCAAGAACCTTGCAAGTAAATACGACAGTTTTTAATTTAAGCAATAACAGTAAGTGGTATTTAAATGTGAGTCAATACGACGTAGATCGTGACTCTAGTGTATTTAACTATGCTCTTCATGATATTCAACAACGAGCACTTTCTACCGTTTCAGTATTAAACCTTCATAATAGCTCTATCGTGTTTAATGCGCCACATGCACTGGCAAATGGCCATTATCAAACCTTGAGTGTAGGAAAGATACAAACAGCTGAGGATTCTAGACTACAGGAAAATAGGGATTCCAGTCTAGCAACCGTTTACAATGCAACAGGCAATGCAAAAATTTATTTCAATACCGAATGGAGTGATGGTCTACCAAAAGAAAAACAAAAAGCTGACCGTTTGCTTATTCATGGGAATGTTTCAGGTACCACAACAATCCATATCAATAATCTTTCAAAAGGTGAAATAACCAGATCAAAAGATTCTATTCCCTTAAATACACGTGGTCTCTCAATTGTTCAAGTCTCTGGAAAAGCAGAGGAAAACTCCTTCAAACTAGCAAATGGCTACACCACAATAGGTGGCTTACCTTATAAATATACGCTCAATGCCTATGGACCAACATCCAACCGTGGGAAAGCGAATGCTGAGCAAAGCCGTTTGGGAGAAGTATCTCAAGAATCAAAAGAAAATGCTCCTGTAACCAACACTAACCACCTTGTATTAGGGGGCGTGGTTGTGGAAATTGAGCAAGATATAAAAGGTGAACCAACATCCAACCGTGGGAAAGCGAATGCTGAGCAAAGTCTCGGAGGAGAAAATAAGAATTTTTGGGATTTCCGTTTACAAAGTGCTACCCTTGACGATGAAGGGGAGATCCGAGCTCTTGTACCACAAGTAGCCAGTTATTTGGTCATGCCTAACGCTTTATTTTCCGCTGGATTGGCTGAGCTGAATAATCAGAATATACTGTTAGAGAATATGCGGACAACACTCTTTGAAGCAAAGGATAAAAAAGAAGATAACAAAAAGAGTGGGATCTTCTTATCCTCCTATGGCCACAAGATCACATTGTCTTCTAACCGTAGTCCTCTACACTATGGCTATGGTGCTGATGTTCACTATACTGCAATACAAGCAGGCGTGACATTAGCAGCATTAGAAGGTCAAAATAGCACCACACATTTTGGTCTTTTGGGGACATACGGAAAACTCTCTTTCACTCCAAAGGGCATGGAAGGTGCTGATAAGAGTACACTCGATAAATGGTCACTTGCTGCATATGGAAACATCCAGCATAACGATGGCATCTATGTTAATGCACTGTTCTCCTACGGAGCTTTCAAAGGAAATATCACCACAGCCCTCATTGGGAACACTGCAAAATTGGATGGTTCTCATACTGTAAGTGCATCAGCGACCATCGGACATAAACTAGAAACCGATGCTAAAGGATTGGTCTTTGAACCACAAGCACAACTCCTTTATCAACGCCTCATGTTTGACACCCTCTCAGATATCGATGGTTTTAACGTGAATATGGGTAAGCCTCATCAATGGTTGCTGCGTATTGGTGGGCGTCTGACACAAACGATACCTTCTGATGAAAAAGGCTATGCCACTTCTTTCTACGGTAAGCTGAACCTTATGAAAGCTTTTAGTAACAAGAGTACAGTACAGATTGGAGATACTTTCTATCTTGATGCTATGGGAGATTCTGTTGAAGGCGGGCTTGGTGTGAATGCGCAACTCTCTCAAAATTTTGCCCTTCATGCAGATATTAATTATCAACACAAGCTCCAAAAAGCAGGTGTATCTGGAATAAACTTCTCTGCTGGAATGCGCTATCAATTTTAATATAAAATCATGAAAGTGTAACTTAAGACTATAAAAACAAACGTTGTTTTATTCCGTTCACTTTCACAAAAAGGCAGCACAGTACACTGCCTTTTAACTTTTGATACTCTGTCATAGAAAGATCGGTCGAAGAACTGCTTTTTGTATATACCCCCACTACGTCATCTATAAAGATTTATTGATTTATACTGCTGGGGACTGTCTCTTGAGACAAACGGTTTTGAAAAAGTTCATTTCTCTCAAACCAAATGTAACAAAATGCTTCATCTCCAAATTGAGGCATCGTATTGGTTTATAAGAATAATTCATCGTTTTGCATACTAAATGAAGTCCCTAATATCGTAAGATTCTTTCATTTCAAATCTTCTTATACTCAATCAATCAAAATCATTCCCTTACATGATTGAAATATGGCTTCTGTCCATGCATTGCAATAGAATCCCGCATTTCAAGGTTATTTTCTTCTCATAAACAAGGTTGGCTTGTAGATAAAAATTCTTCAAGAAAAAAGTAAAAATGCCCCAACAGTCTCAATGAAAAGATTATCGCAACATTGTGAGCAGGCAAAGAAAATGATGATCCCAGCTTACACCTTCATAAGCGTAAAGAGGGTGGTTCCCAATGGCTTTTACCCTATCCCCTTCACAAACACCGTCGTGAAAGTGGATTGGAAGCATGAAGAGATGCCGCTTTAAAACAAGCGCGTAAATGTGCACCACAACAGCATTCTGTTCTTCATGTGAAGAGAATGACCCCCATGAATGCCAAATTCTCAAGAAAGTTGCCTTTTTGTTTTATGAAATCGAATTATCTTACCACAACCTCCTTCTCTCTTTTATCAATGTAAAAAAATAATTTAAATCCTTTATCTTATATTAAAAAACATCATGAATTCTTTATTCTTCTCTATACAAGAAAAGCTACTGAAAGCTTTTTAAAAGGGCATAACTATCTTTTTCCCCAACTCTGTCGAAATATCCATAACAACAAGCTTTTCTCAAGAGATAATCTTTCAAAATATCCTGTTTCATAACGTTGACTAAACAGCAACTTAACAAGCGCATTTTTCTGCAATCCATGTGCAACTGGTTTGCATGATGCATTGGTTTACATGATCCTTTTAGAAACTTTTTTGACGCAACTTTTCGAACGATAGAAAGCACTATGCATCATTTCGTTTTGTTCTTTACACAAAAAACATAATGATATAAAACCGCCCCGGTACTTGCGCCATCAGGGGAATGAAGTAAGCATCAAAGGCATACCAATACTAAAGGCATATTTATGTGTAAAAAATCTAATAAGAAAAATTTTTTGTTATGTACAATTGCTGGAACTTTGATTTTCTCTCATTTCGGTTCAACTCATGCAAAGACACTATTACACCATGAAATCCCTACCGTTCGTACAACTAATGGAGAAGAAAAAAAACTTAATAATGTTTTTGTTCGCGGTGAATATAATGCAGCGATCGCTAATACAGGTCGTATTATCATTACAAACTCAATAATGCACTCAGATGGCACTTTGCTTGCTGGAGTAGCAGGCGGACGGCTTAATGCGAAAGGAATTATAGGAAAGACGAAAGAGCGTGGTTTATCACTTACAAACGGTATAATTAATGTTGAAGATTCAATCATAAACGTTACAGAACACGGGAAAGGCTATGGTATCATTTTTGATTACATTCTTAGCTCCAAAATAAAAGAGGGTGAAGAAGTTGTAAATAAGGCAATTCTTAACAATACAAAACTTCTTGTAAGAGACGGTGTTGGTATTGTAGGGCCTTACTACTCAAAAGCTGTTAGTAATGAGGTGCACCTTAAAAACTCAGAAATTCGTTCTGATATGTTGTTAAAAAATAAAACCGCACCCGGCAATACTGAACCTGCAACTTTTACATTAAACGCTGACAATTCGATTATAGAAGGAAGAGTAAAAACATTCCCCCAAAATAAAACGGTTTTTAATCTGAATAATAACAGCAAGTGGTACCTAAAGATTAGTCTATTTGAAATGGAGGATGATTTTAGCCTATTTGATTACAAACTGCTTGATATTAAGCAGCGGGCACAATCTATCGTTTCAGTATTAAACCTTCATAATAGCTCTATCGTGTTTAGTGCACCACATAAATTGGTAAATGGCCATTATCAAACCTTGCATGTAGGAAAGATACAAACAGCTGAGGATTCTAGACTACAGGAAAATAGGACTTCCAATCTAGCAACCGTTTACAATGCAATAGGCGATGCAAAAATTTATTTCAATACCGAATGGAGTGATGGTCTAGAAAAAGAACAGCAAAAAACTGATCGTCTTTTTGTCCATGGGAATGTATCCGGTACGACAACACTCTATTTCAAGAATCTTTCAAAGAATGAGGAAACAAAAGAAGAAAGTGCTGTTCCTTTAAACACGCGTGGTGTCTCGCTCGTTCAAGTCTTTGGAAAAGCAGAGGAAAACTCCTTCAAGCTAGCAAATGGCTACACCACAATGGGTGGCTTACCTTATAAATATATGCTCAATGCCTATGGACCAACATCCAACCGTGGAAAAGCGAATGCTGAGCAAAGTCTCGGAGGAGAAAATAAGAATTTTTGGGATTTCCGTTTACAAAGTGCTACCCTTGACGATGAAGGGGAGATCCGAGCTCTTGTACCACAAGTAGCCAGTTATTTGGTCATGCCTAACGCTTTATTTTCCGCTGGATTGGCTGAGCTGAATAATCAGAATATACTGTTAGAGAATATGCGGACAACACTCTTTGAAGCAAAGGATAAAAAAGAAGATAACAAAAAGAGTGGGATCTTCTTATCCTCCTATGGCCACAAGATCACATTGTCTTCTAACCGTAGTCCTCTACACTATGGCTATGGTGCTGATGTTCACTATACTGCAATACAAGCAGGCATGACATTAGCAGCATTAGAAGGTCAAAATAGCACCACACATTTTGGTCTTTTGGGGACATACGGACAACTCTCTTTCACTCCAAAGGGCATGGAAGGTGCTGATAAGAGTACACTCGATAAATGGTCACTTGCTGCATATGGAAACATCCAGCATAACGATGGCATCTATGTTAATGCACTGTTCTCCTACGGAGCTTTCAAAGGAAATATCACCACAGCCCTCATTGGGAACACTGCAAAATTGGATGGTTCTCATACTGTAAGTGCATCAGCGACCATCGGACATAAACTAGAAACCGATGCTAAAGGATTGGTCTTTGAACCACAAGCACAACTCCTTTATCAACGCCTCATGCTTGGAACCCTCTCAGATATCGATGGCTTTAACGTGAATATGGGTAAGCCTCATCAATGGTTGCTGCGTATTGGTGGGCGTCTGACACAAACGATACCTTCTGATGAAAAAGGCTATGCCACTTCTTTCTACGGTAAGCTGAACCTTATGAAAGCTTTTAGTAACAAGAGTACAGTACAGATTGGAGATACTTTCTATCTTGATGCTATGGGAGATTCTGTTGAAGGCGGGCTTGGTGTGAATGCGCAACTCTCTCAAAATTTTGCCCTTCATGCGGATATTAATTATCAACACAAGCTCCAAAAAGCAGGTGTATCTGGAATAAACTTCTCTGCTGGAATACGCTATCAATTTTAAGAGTCTTTGATCTTTCTTTTTGAAATCTAAGCAACGCTGAAATGTAAGCAGCGTTGCTTGTTTTTGTGCATTGCAAAAAACGTGATGTATCAAGCGTATATTTTTATCAAAAAAGAAAAATATATGAAGAAGCATTTCGATATATAAAAAGAATTTAGTATTATCTATCTCTGCTTGTGCTTTGTTTTTTCTCATTTTAACTTCACTCTAAACAGAAATTCTGATCTCAATTATCAAACGCACAAATCTTCATTCCCTTTTTGCAAGTAAATTACACGAATAACTCCACGGCAAATGCAAATAACCTTAGAATGGAGAATTCTATTGCGATGCTTGGATAGCAGCCATATTTCAATCAAACAATTAGAAGAGAGCCTAAATCATATATGCATTGAGCGTTAACAGCATTTCTGCTGTTATTAATCATGATGAATCTGCTGCATATCAAAAAGCCTTGAGGGACAAACTTAACCTTATATACGCAAACATCTTAAACTCAAGAATACTATCGTGCTGTTTCCATCAACATCAAAAGAGCAAAAGTAAAAGCCTTTGAAACGATGGCTTCTCGTAACAGAATAAAGAGAAGAATTCATATTTCAGTAAAACGCTTCAAAAAAGCTTAAACCGTGTAAAAGCTTCCATTTCAAGTAATGTCATAATTTTTATACACAGAACGCAAAAGTGCTAAAGAATAAAGATAATCACGAACATATCATAAGTTAATCCGTATAATTGTAGCCACAATACATGTTAAACTCCAATGCCCTCCTCGATCAATACAATCAGAACCTTTTGAAAACAGCAAACATGCCTTAAAAAGACAAAACACTTTCCGAAAGTCTTGTACAAGCGGAGTTCAATCTTGAGACACAGCGTCCAAATATTTGAGACACCAATGCGATAACAAAAGTGGAAAGAGAAGGAAAACCTCGAAGGAATTTTCTTCTTCCTCTAGAAATTATCCCCCTCTCATTGCCCATAGAAAAGAGGAAGAACATTCTGTTGAGACACTCCCACTTGGCTCATATTATACCAAAACGCCTCGCATTATACCACAACGTAAAGAGAATGTATCACCAATAACAATCCGTGTAATTATTCTACAGCGTAAAGTTCATGTAAATTCACAACCTGGATTGAGAGGCATAAACTACCGCACAATGCTATTGCCTCAGCCTCAAAAATGACTTTGAACACATCACCAAAAGTTCAACTGAATTTGCCTTTAAAGATTAATATTGCTGAACAAACTACCGTTGATACAAGAAAACCGTCTAAATTTGCAGATGATAAAAAAACCCCGATTTTATCACATGCCACTCTTGAGTGTGAGGCAAAATCAAGCTCTTACACTACAAGTGGTAAGACTACTTGGTAATGCCAAACGCGATATTCGATCATTAGATTTTTTAATATGAACAATTAAAATAGAATATTAAACAATATGCGAATAACAATTTTTGAATCAAAAGATCATAAAAAGAAAGGGATTCCTTCTCTCCTACTTACGGAAATAGGTTCATATTATCTTGAAAGTCTTCATCGACTACAAGATAGCTTTGATGCTAATATTCGCAACTCCATTGCAAGTCAGCGTCAATAAGGAACACAAAAAGAGCAAAATCTTAGAAATTGTACTCTTTTGGATACAGAAGCACAATGAGTTTTTACCCCAAAAGACAGAAACAGCTCTCAAAAGAATACGCTTAAAGAAATTATCATACACCAAATCTGACAATACCCAGCATAACAGAAGCGTGTATGCAAATCATTCTTCTCTGATAGAATTTTCAAGGAAAATACCATCACAGCTTCCATCAAAAACATCCGAAAAAATCAATGAGATAAAAATACTGGCAACCTCAATCACCATTGGTTAGCAATTGACAAACACTGTTACAGAAGTAACCGTTTGCACCATAAGGACAACTTGTATCATCAGCATCTCATACTTGAAGTTTAAGAGATATCGCTGGCTTTAAAGTTAATATGAACAATCCTTCTCAAGAGTTACGAGGAATTGGTAAGCATTTACCATAAAACGAAAGCTATACCATTTCTTTCTATGCTAAACTGAATATGATCAAAACTTTGATCATAATTCCATACAAATTGGTGAGAGTTTTTAACTTATATCTATAGGATTTTCGGTTCGAAGGATCTTCGATCAAAGATGGTCTTAGTCTTCACGCGCACTTATTGCAAAAGATCGCGCTTTATAGTGATTTGCCTTATCGATATAAACTTAAAAAACTGCAGTCTCAGGAATAAACTTTACCAGCGATAATTGGTTACCGCTTATAAAAATACTTTGCTTGATATCTTGAAATGTAAGCAACGTCCTCTATGTTTCGTTTTGTTATTTATAAAGTAACGTAATGAATTAAAAAATTTTATCTTTATGAGAGGGGAAATGCGTATAGGAATATATTCATATGAAAAAAAGTTTTCTACTATACACCGTTTCTGGAGTTCTCCTTTTCTCTTACCCGAGTCTATCTTATGCCCTTGCGAGCACTGATTTACAACCTCTCTTTGTAAATTATTCACTGAAAAAAAATAAGAATAATAATTTAAAAGCTGAGCAACTTGGAGAGCCTGCATCTCGAACGTTTGTATCTAAGAAGAGAAAACGCTCTGGAGCTGAAGAGTCTTCTGCAGGAGCTTCCCTCTCAATCCCTGTAAAATCTGCAAAATCGAGAAAACGTCCAATTTTAGAATCTTCTCCTACAAATCCCACCAGCGAATCCCCTTCTCGTTCACCAGCATCTATAAAACCTGCGAACTCAGCACAAGTTGACGAGGATCAATCTACAAAAATTGAGGTTGAAAACGGCACAACTGTGACAAAGCAGAATGTTAAAATTCACGATAATTATGTTGCCGTCCATGCACAAGAAGCAAATTCGAAAGTAAAGATTATAGGGGGATCGGTGAGTTCAAATTTTATTGGGCTGAGTACACTAGCGGGTGGAACTATTGATGCAACAAATATCACTACAACAGTAACATCTGTTGGTTTGCTAAACACAAATGGCACAATCATCCTTAAGGATTCGACCGTAAATGTTACGGGCAATGACAAAACACATGGTATCGTTTTAAGAGGCATGCAAAATCCCTCTGGAAATCAACAAGCACAAAATGCTGGAAGAGAAGGAAATGTTCACCACGAAAAAGATATGCGCAATAAAGTTATGCTCACCAATACAAAAATTCTCGTTCAAAACGGTATTGGTATTGGTGTTTATGGAGCACACGCAAGCGGTGAAGTCACCCTTAAAGATTCAGAGATCCGTGCCGATATGTTATCAAAAAATGAGAAAAATATTGAAGCTCCGGCACATATCCTTACATTAAATGCAGATCATTCTATTTTAGAAGGCGGCGTAAAAACATTAGCAGATAACAAAACATTCCTTAATTTAAACAACAATTCAACATGGTTGTTAACAGCTCCTAGAAAAAGAGAGAGCAATAACGACCCATCTCATGGACATGACATTGATGAAAAATTACACTCTAACCTTTCGGGAATAAGTCTCACGGAAAGTAGCATTGTGTTTGGTACGTCAACAGATGGACATTATCAAACCTTGTTTGTTGGGTCTCAATCGCAGGAAGCAGACCAAACTCCTAATAACCCGATAGTTTATAAGGCAACAGGTGCCGCTGAGATCCATTTGAACTCTGAGTGGAGCAACAATTCTCCAATGCATAAACAGAAAACTGATAGGGTTATAATTAATGGTGATGTATCAGGCAGCACAATCGTTCATATCAACTTCTTGGAAAGTGGTAACAAAGGAACCAAAAGCACTGCTGTTTGGAAAGAAGAGATGGTTTCTACCTCTTCAACAGCACATGGAATTTCACTCATTCAGGTTTCTGGGAACGCTGATAAGAATTCTTTCAAACTAGAGAAGGGCTATCTTACAATGGGGGGAACACCTTATAAATATGTGCTCACTGCCTATGCACCTGGTACATCCGATGCAAGCCAAAACCTCTTTGGTAAGAATGATCAAAATTTCTGGGATTTTCGGTTGCAGAGTGCCTATGTAGATAGTGATAAGAAGGTCAGAGCACTTTTGCCTCAGGTAGCAAACTATCTGGTTATACCCAATGCAGTATTTTCTGCTGGATTTTCTGAGGTGAATAATCAAAACATGCTGTTAAACAATATGCGCACAACAATGTTTGGAGCGGAAAATCATAACAAGAATGGCATATTCTTATCCTACTATAATGAAAAAGTCACTTTATCCTCCAATCGTGATCCGCTGCACTATGGCTACGGAGCTGATATAAACTATGATGCTGTACAATTAGGCATCATCATGAATGCTCTGGAAGGTAAAAATATCAACACACAATTTGGTCTTTTAGGAACATATGGAAAACTTTCTTTTACCCCAAAGGATATGCAAGATTCTGAAAAGACAAAACTTGATAAATGGTCGCTCACCGCTTATAGCGGCATCCAACATAGCATGGGTCTATACATGAACGCGCTCCTTTCCTACGGAGTCCTAAAAGGGAATGTGACCACGGCTCTCATTGGAACTGCTGCAAAATTAGATGGCACTAAAACATTAACTCTCTCTGCGACCCTTGGTCAGAAATTAACAACCGGTCTTCAAGGGCTCATGTTTGAGCCACAAGCACAGTTTATTTATCAAAACCTCATGCTAGATGTACTTTCAGATGCTGATGGTTTGAAAGTTGATATGGACAATCCGCATCAATGGTTGGTACGTATTGGTGGACGTTTAACAAAAAATCTCACCACCACTGAGGAGGATAATGATCATGCTGTTTCCTTCTATGGGAAGTTGAATGTTCTCAGAACTTTTGGAGACGGTGGAGCAATACAAATTGGTGAGAGTTTTTATCTTGATCCTACTGGTTCCTCAATTGAAGGAGGCGTTGGTGTTAATGCGCACATCGCTCAAAAAGTTGTACTCCATGGTGATATTAGTTATCGACATAAGCTCCAAAAAGCCGGTGTATCTGGCACCAATTTTTCTGGTGGAATACGTTATCACTTTTAAAAAAAACAATATATAATTTTGTTAAAAGGCAGCACGGTGTGTTGCCTTTTGTTTATGCAATCTTTCTTTCTCAACAAAAATTTTGATACAAAAATGCTAAAAAATGATCCGCTAGTGCAAAGAATATAACCAATATCAATCTTCAAAAACTGACATCTACTTCTAAAAATTGAGTAACCAAAGAAGATCTCTCTATCCAATGTTGCGGTAATCCTTGCATTAAGAGCGTTCATAAAAAGCATTTTTACTCGTTCCTTGAAGAGTTTTTTTCCACACACTCATCCCACTGATGACATATACAAAGGGATGGTGTTCATTGATTCAACATAAACAGATTTGAAATGAGAAAACTCTACGATGTTAAGCTCTCTGATTCAAAGTGCAAAATGATAAATTATCCATTATAAATCAATGTATTATACAATTTGAAAAAACAATAAATATTATATTAATGTATTCAAAATGATGATTTCGTATCAGGTACTTTCAGAAAATTCTGTTGATGTTAAGGAATAGGTGTTAAGCCATAAGTGCAACGTGTTTATCAATATCTCACACATGGCCCCCTCTTTAAAAAGAGAGAGCTTTTCAATGAACGTATAAAGATAATTCATCCTTTTGCATATCGAATAGCTCCCTAAAGACAGGGAATTTTTGTCATTTTTCCTTTTCTGATTCAAAATCATCAAAAAATCATTTTCTTGCATGTCACAAGAGAAAATAACGTGCGAATAAAAGACCCTTTAAGATAAGAAGTAAATACGCTCTTACGAACCATCTCAATGCAAAAACAGTCGTAAGATTTTGAGCTGACAAAAAGAATGACGAGTTTATACCTTCATAAATGTAAAGATGGTAGTTTTCAATAGATTACCCATTATACCAATTACCCATCAGCCTCGTAAAATATGATTGACAACAAGGAAAGATGTTTCTTTAAAGCAAATAAGTGAATGAGAAACCCAGTGACATGCTGTTTGCTCTTGGACGCAGGCTTTCTTCTTAAAACCAGTGAACTGTTACGCTTTCCTTACAGGGTTGCTTCTTCTAAACCAACATTCTGATTGTTTTAGCCCCCTGACGTGATTTCCCACTTAAGCGTAACTTGCAAACTTTAGTGAGTAGTCAAGAAAGCAAGTAGTACCCTTACAGTGTGCAAAGAGCTCATCAAGGACTCTTGCGTGGGATTATCTCAAACACACCTATCACGATATAAAAATACTTTCAAAAGATAACTCAATACCGCCAAAACTTTTAAGTATGATTCTAAAGATAAGAGAAAATATCCACCCTCAATAATAAAGATATCATCCATCCACCGAATTTCCCTATCGTTTACTCGTAAATTTTCTCTATCATACACAAATACAAACAACATTCCTCATAAAGAACGGCATTTTGTATAAAATACTCCATAAAAAAGAATGTACACCTCATATGAGACAAAAAGCCATCTCCCTCCTGGAAAACAAAGCAGCCGCCTCTTTCTCTTCCTAGCAACCTTCTCTTTTTTCCAAGGAGAAATTCTCTTCAATCAACCAAAAGAGCAATCCCACAACCTAAATAAGAATTACGACACTGCCTCCTTCCCTCAACGAGCACACTCTCTCAAGAAGCAGATTTTTTTTGCAATGTGAAAATCAAAAGCGCACAAATTGCCACACAAGAGATTAAAATATTCAAAGTCTAAAGACCCAAGGCTGCAAAACAAATCCACAACCCTAGGCATTTATTTTATGAATCACTTAGAACGCCCAATATTGAGCAAAATGGGATCACTTATTTCATCCATTTCTTTTGTACAAGAAGCTGTTTGCATAGCGTACGAAAGATCATTCACTGCATCCAAGTGGATTTTAAGCAATTCACTATTACGACGTAATTTTTCCTGTAAATCCGATAACAAGCTTTCGACCTCATTTTCAATATCTTCATTCATATAGCGTTTTATATCGCCTATAGATTTATTAAGATCACTTAAGCCACGTGTTTTACATACATTTATTTCTTCATAATCTGGAACACCACTATTTTCTAGCATGTTGCTTTCATAATCAATCACTTGTGCCAAATTTTTAACGGCAGCTACAAATTTTGTCATTGCCCAATCACGATCAATAAGATCGTTATTAAAGACTTTTGCTTTTGATGCAAAACTATCATCACCATATTGCACTACAGACATTTTATTTCCCCTTCAACAGTATTGTTGTTCAGTCTCGATCTCAAATGAGGAAGATTAAACAGCTTTTCTTTAATGCTGATACACTCGCGTTAATGCTTTGATACACTCAAGTGAGTTTATTGTGCGAATATTGGCCTCAACAGCAAAACGGTCCTTAAAAGCGTATATCTATTCAAATTATTCTATTATATGAAATATATTTTTTATTTTTCTTATTTCATATTCGCTCCAAAACCGCCATTGGTATAATACCAATTCTATAAAACGTCACAAATTCTCAAACTAATACGCTGCGGATATCATGAATTATCAATCTTTGACAAAAAACGATAAAACGTTGACTAATCTGTTTAACAAAAATTTGTCGCATAAAAAGATTGAGATTCTTTAAAGATTTCAGCATTTTACCCTCCATAGCTTTTGGCTTCTTATGCATCTGACTCTGCACACCATTTGGGCACACCCTCTGCACACTATTTGGCATCATACAAGATCAGCTTGCACACTCCAGAAAGCCCCACTCTCCTCACATGTCCTGTTCTGCAGATCACAGAACACACGAAGAACACTCTCTGAATAAACCACACAATAATCTCAAAAAAGATAGTCGAAAACAGCTAAATAGCTCAAGATTTCCCTTTTTCAATTATCATTCGCTTTTCTTTGCAAGAGTTATACTATAGGATTTTTTTAATCCTTTCAAGAGTTCCTGAAAAAACGTAAAACGCCATATCATAAACTCTTAAATCTATCTCATAGAAACGTTTTCATACTGTTGTTTGCAAAATAATTCTCTTACATATCCTCAAATAACGCAAAATTTGCTCTTGAGACCGCTTCTTTTTCTCCCCATACAGACAAGAAATTATAGGAAAAATGATCCACCCTGCAAAAACAAAGCTTCTACCGAGAAACCCATCCTGACTTCTAATATTGAGGATTGAACTTTCCTGTTACTCTTCTCTTGCAAGAGTATTTATGATCTTATTGGATATTACCTTCAACGCAGAGCCCTTTATGGAACCCAAACGCTATTCCGCTTTTTTTAATGCCAGCTTCTTCTAAAACGAACACCCTAGCTGCTTAATATACTCACATCCTTCCCTAATGAAGCACAGCTTACGAAACTTAAAAGGTGATCTAGTGTTTCCCTTTCCACAAAAGATATTAACACACCCCCCTTCATAAAAAGCAGCTTTAAACACTTTGTGGTGTAACATGAATTAGAAGGTTTCATGAATTAGAAGGTTTGATGAAAAAAAGTTTTTTGACACGCAAGACCAGCACATTCAAAAAAATAAAGAAAGACAACAAACTTTTCCTTTTTTCATGCTCCACAGTTCGCAAATCTCTCTATTTCTCATAAAATTAAAAGAAAAATTTTAAGCTTGCCGAGTATGTTATATCAACATATATTACAAACTGTAATAATATGTTACTCAAAAATGGATACCACAAAGCACAAAAAGAGGTTCTTATGGCTGATATAATAAAAACCGCTATGCTTTATTCAACATTGATTATCACCATCAATGCGTTTGTCGTTGTCTTAGCTCTCGTAATAGAGACGCATTAGGTATACTTCTCTTAGTTTTTTTGTGACTTTGCGCAAACAAGTGCCGTAGATTCTCGTAAACTCAAGAAAGGATTGTAAAGCAGCCGTTAAATCATGCATCAATTCCAAAGGGTTCCCAACTCTTTTTGTGTCGATCTTTACTTTTTGTATGCATTTTAAACAATGAGGCTTAATGTTTCACTTTTCCTTGAATCATCATTATTCCGTTCTGAATAATTTTGTCATCTTCTCTCTCTTAAAAAGCAGAAAACAAAAAAACCTGAACTCCGTTGGCTTTCAATGAGATATATGAAGTCGTGCAGCTTGTGTTTATATTCTTTTAGATGCAAATCTGTTTTTTTTCATAAGAGCTGCTTCTTAAATCTACAAGAGAGAAAACCTCCACAACAGAGAGGAAATTTTCAATTATTGAAACCCATATCATATTCAAATTAAAATGATCTCTCACTTGAAAAAGAAAAACAACATTGTCCACTTATTTTTGTTTATAATGTCACTGCTCTCTT
Source organism: Bartonella henselae str. Houston-1 (assembly GCF_000046705.1). NCBI lineage: Bacteria > Pseudomonadati > Pseudomonadota > Alphaproteobacteria > Hyphomicrobiales > Bartonellaceae > Bartonella > Bartonella henselae. The sequence continues at coordinate 1,501,849 of NC_005956.1, forward strand.
GCTCTTTTTCAACTTCAGAAAAGTTTGAATCTTATTTCTTTTATGCCTTATCTCATCCTTCTAAGAAGTTCACGAGCGGCTTTTAATAAGTTCTGAAAATTTTTCGATTGAGGCAACAACCGTACAGATGGCTCTGTTTTTTTCACATTTTCCCCCCATTCATCGAATAATTTTCAATTTTTTTTAAACTCTTCTACGCTATAAGTTTTTTCGCAACCAGTAACAGTCCAGTATACAAAGAAACAGTATTGTGGCTTTATTCACGATTTTATCCCTCTCTTATTTTATATTTTTAACTACAGAATTGTTTCACATAATCTTTCATATCGCGCTTGAAATACATCCCTCTAACGAAGATCTGCAGCTTCAAAGCAAAAACATATTGAATCAAGAGAGTAACTTGCATTTGTAACATTGTCTGCACAGCTTCTCATTGTGTGTGAAGTTCTTATAATTGAGAAGCAATTGTTACACCTTTGCACTATTCAAGAAGATTTTTAATCGCTTTTTTTCTATCAAAAGTCATTTTACAATAAGATATAAAATAACACGAATATCTTCATTATAAGCATTTGCAATGCCTGTAATCATTGCAATTTGCCAGCAAACAAAAACAACATCTCTTCAATTTACTGATTGCACTCTCATCATTCTTACATCGCCAGAAAGCAAAGAAAGTTTTGATATAATTTAACTTCCCATGTACTTACAACAATACCGATAGAAATACTCAAAAACAATCTTACACAGCTCAACAGAACAAAGAAATTGAGCGATGCACCCGAAAACCATTACAGTTGCATCAAATAATGTAAATCCCTAAAACAGCACAAAAGCAAAAAACATATCAAGAGAATAACAAAGCAATTTTTTGTGTTTTTGAGGAAGAGTAAATTCTACAAAGCACTAATATCAGTGAAATAATGACTTCTCTTCAGCCTCCTCTGAAATTTAACAAATTTTAATAAAAGACTGTAGAGCTGAAAGTTATTTTTTAAATATAAGATGAGCATTTTTATAATAAAATAAACAAGCAATAACTTTACATTGAGAAACATTATAAATACAATTCTATAAAGAAATCCTACTATTCTATCCCATTAACAAACGATTTTACTTTTAAACTGATCATACTTGTAAAGGAAGGATGAAGAAAAAATTATTCGTCATAGTCAATTGTATGATGTTAAATACTGTAAAATCTGGCAATTTGCATCACGCAATGGAATTTAAACAGCCAGAGTGACAAAAGACAGGTGCTTTTATCATCCCATAGCATCCTGTCAAAAGCAATCGATATCCCCTTCAAACAAATACATCATTAAACAAATTCATTCTGCAATTATCGCAGTATTTTTTGAGAGGGTTGATGCACTTGGAGCTTACAGAAAATATGATAGTAAAATTCCGCGGATGGACTTTAGACGGATGAAATCAGATATGCTCATCCTGATCTGTTTCAATATCATAATCGCCTTCCTATTTACTTTCACCAGTAATATCTATCACACAAGAGAGCAGACACTTTAATTCATACGATCCAAAATTCATCCTCTCATGATCATGTAGGTATATGACGATTTTCATCCAATATCGAAATGACGAGCTCCTCTTAGATTTCACTCAATCTAGCTTTTTGAAAGAATACAAAGGAACAGAGCAATCGGGTATAATGCGCAATCACATACAGCCCCACCAAGTTTTACATTTATGATAACTTCTTAAAGAAGATGAAATTCAATCAATGAAACCGTATTATCGTATATCATTTTTTACACTTTTCCGTATTTCTGTGAAAGTAATTCGCGCACCTCATCTGCTATTTTTGTTCCACGACTTGCGCAACTCATCTTAATTAAACGATGCAAGTTTTCCGGCACATCAATTGTGAGACGTTTCATACCTCCATCTCTGCACCCTTTATGGTTTCCTACCCATGCATCAGCTGTTAAAGGAATTGATTTATTGGTTGGTTTCGTACCAATCTTAATTTTTTTGTTCATTGTGCTAACTCCTTGATTTCTGCTGCAACAGCTTCAATCTCTGCTGCTGCTAGCCCTTGCTTATCGACTTCATAAACAGTCTTCCCCTGTGTTGCAGCTTCTGCAAAAATCACGCGCTGGGCAACATTAGCAGAAAGCACATGCACTGGATACACTCCAAGGGCTTCACCTACATCACGCCCTATTGCTGTATTGACTATTTTACGATTAATAACAAAAGCAGATTTCAGATTTTCTTTATAAACACGTGCTTCGTCAATAAGCTTTACAATCCCATCAGCCGCCCAAATATCATATGGGCTAGGTTGCACTGGAATAAGCACGAAGTCCGAAGCCATAAGAGCACTGCGTGCAAGATCAGTTACACGTGGAGGACCGTCGATAATGATATGATCATAGTTATGACCAATCTGTGTAATTTCTTTATGAACCGTTGCGCGCGGCAAACCGACGACTGGAAACAAAGGAGCACCTTCTCGAGCAGCTGCCCAATCTAATGCACTACCTTGCGGATCAACATCAATAAGCAACACACGCGCTCCTGTGCGTGCAAAGCTAGCAGCAAGATTCACACTCAAAGTGGTTTTTCCTACACCCCCTTTTTGATTCAAAAGTCCAATGATCATTCATGATGCCTTTCAGCTTTATCGTTTTTACGATTATACAGAAAATAACAAAGCAGACAAGAAGCATCTGAGAGTTTCAAAACAATTCCCTCTTACATTTCACAACAAAAGTTGTAGCATAGATCAACCCCCATTGAGTTCTTAAAATGCCCACTTCTGCATAGCCGATACAATCAACCAAAAGAAAAAAACTTGTTCCATCTCATTGAGATCATACCTTATTTATAAGAAGCGTTCGTCATTTTCAGATTGAATGAATACAAAGAAGACAGAAAGTTTTTCATATATCATCCCCTCGTATTTTAGAAACAGAAAAAACATTCGCCTGCACATCATAAGAGAAAACAATGTATAAATAAAAACCATTTGAAAAAGAATGGTATATGCCTCTTATCAACCATCAAAACCAACCATAGAAACTAAACTGGTAAATAGAATAGACGGTAGCAAGCTATACTTCAAAGCATAAAGGCTGTGATATTGCAATAAATCATGCATTATCCTCTTCACAAATGGTTATCGGAAGAGAAAATTGGGAGCAAAGTAAAATGTCTTCTTAAAACAAGTGCATAAAATAAGCAATGCAATGGCCTGCTGTTCTTCGTGAAAAGCGCCATGCCATTAAAGAACATGAAAAGCAAAAAAGGAAACACCGCGCAATTTTCATGGGGCAAAGCCCTCTCTAAGGGATCTGTGCATTTAAACTCGCGATTCCAAATCCCTCGAACAAGGCCTTTGATGCAAAAACTCAGCCAATACATCACAACCCCGAAAGTGAGAAGAATCCTTTAGAAATGAGTAATCTCTCTTACTTGAACAGCATCACAAAATTCCTTTGTAATCCCCTCGCCCACAAACAACATCATGCAAACATATTAAACTTTGCCACCAGCAGCAGAAAGAAACGACATCATAAGACAAAACAAGGAATAAATCTTACGCATAAGATATTTTGCATAGCGCATATCAATTTTTCTAACCATATCCATTCTTCTCGACAGAGGAAGCATTTCTGTTAAGATATTCTCTTATAAAACCTCACTGTCATAATTGCTCTTTTGGATAACAAACAAAAAACAGCATGAAGATGTACCATATAGGAAATGAACAAGGATGAATTTACAACAAATTGACTCTGATATTTTTATCAGCACCCAAATCAGCGTTGAAAACATCGAAACATTGGCGCAAACTGGTTTTAAAACGATCATTTGCAACCGCCCTGATCAAGAAGATCCCCATCAACCTGATTTTTCCATCATTCAAGGAGAAGCGTGCAAATATGGCATAAAGGCCTATCACATTCCTATCGTGCCACCGACCATAAAAAAATCAGATATTGAAATCATGAAAACAATTTTAAAAACAGCATCTTTGCCCCTTCTCGCTTATTGTCACCAAGGCACACGCTCAATGCATCTTTATCGTTTAGCGCGTCTTTAAGCACTTAATCTTAACCAACAAGAAAGGAACAAGCGGTAAACTTTCAAATCATAATAAAAACCGCAAGATTTCATAAGGCTATGAAAACACAAAAGAGAAGACAATGATGAAATCAGATCTGCAAACATTCATTTCACCCTCCCAACAACGAAAACTTCATATATTTCACGATGTTCTAGAATATATTTTTGTCATTATCATCAATTTAAGCGCTATTTTTGCTGCTCTCATATCCTTTACAGATCAATTTAAGTCCTATTTTTAAAAGTAAGCAGCTGATCAAGCTGCGACAATGGCTGTACTGCCGCCAAAATGGCTTTTGCTTTTTTTTTGTCATGATGCATTTGGGCAATTAAAGGCTCAAGCCCATCAAATTTTTCTTGTTTTCGTAAAAACTGGAAGAAAGAAACAGTGCAGTTTTCTCCATAAAGGTCACCGTTAAAATCAAATAAATAGGTTTCTAGAAACGGTGCTGCATTTTTCACAACTGTTGGACGACAACCAAAACTTGCAACTCCATCATACAAAACACCGTTAGCACGACGCAATCGTACTGCATAAACACCATACGCTAAACTGGCTTGAGGAGGAAGAATCTGGTTAGCAGTAGGAAACCCTAGAAGGCGACCAAGTTGTTCGCCCTGAATAATATTTGAGCGCACCCGATAATGATAGCCCAATAAACGGGCTGCTTTTTCCACCTGACCTTGTGAGAGAAGCTTACGAATAACACTAGAGGAAATGATCACTGATTGTGAATTTGGTGCGCTCGAAACACAAGGAATTTGCACAACTTCAAATCCCCATTCTTCTCCCTTTTGACAAAGAAGACGTGAATTTCCACTTTTCTGACGACCAAATTGAAAATTTTCACCCGTTACCACAACCGAAACCTCGAAAGCTTTTTTTAAAATCACATTGATAAATTCATCTGCTGAAAGAGCAGCAAAATGTGCATCAAAAGGCTGTTCAATCACACCATTAAAGCCGAGGATTTTAAAAATTTCAGCTTTTTCAGGAGCCTCTGTTAAGCGATCAATGGGAGCTGAGTGTTGAAAAAAACTTCTTGGATGCGGCTCAAAGGTTAAAACAAGAGCTGGCTTATTTCTCATGCGTGCTAAATCGAGCGCTTTTTGAAGTACCACCTGATGACCACAATGCACACCATCAAAATTTCCAAGTGCCAATACCGCCCCTTTCCAAACCAAAGGAAGCATATCAATCCCTTGAAGACGCAAAAAATCAGACATTACTGCAGTGCCCACATTACCGCTTGTGGCTTATAGCCATGATGTTCAAGAAAAGAGTGCAAAGCTTGCTTATCGACCATACCATTTTGCAAATAATCGTAACGATGAATCCCCCCCATGATATAAAGCACATCAAGACCAAAATGAACAGCGCCTTTAACATCGGTCAAAAGACCATCGCCAATAGCGAGAATTTGACTTTTTTCTACTGCACCGCGAATTTTTTGAAGTTTTTCAAAGGCACACTCATAAATAGGCGCATGAGGTTTACCGGCGATGCGCACCTCACCCCCTAATTGTTGGTAAAGACGCGCTAGGGCACCAGCACACCAAAACTGCTGATTTCCATAATGAACAATGACATCGGGGTTGGCACAAATAAATGGTAAATTCCGCGCTCGCATACGGTGAAACATATCCTCATAAGCGGAAGGTTTTTCCTCAAAACCTTCAAGAAAGCCACTGCAAACCACCACCGAGGCCTCCCACTCTTCAACCAATTCACAATCCAACCCTTCAAACAAAACTAAATCACGTTGCTGACCAATAAAAAAAACTCTACGCGGTGCAGCCCGAATGAGATCACGCGTCACATCCCCTGAAGTGATAATGGCATCATAACAATCGCTATGTACATTCATACTTTGTAATTGATCAACGATATTTTCACGTGGACGAGGTGAATTGGTCAAAAAAATGACATTTTTTCCCATCTTTCGAATTTTGTGTAATACTTTCAAAGCCGGTTCAAATGCATGTACACCGTTATGCACCACACCCCACACATCGCAAAAAACAGCATCATAATCCTCTATAACAGTATCAATATGGGTCAGTTCATTCATGTTACACCTATTTATATCTTTGCCATTTCTCAAACTGTCTTTTACTTCAAAACGACTTATCGAAAGAGTAGTCTTCTGTCATCCGCTTTTTCAACATTGTTTTTTATCCCTTCATCGCTTCATATTGCATCTATAAACCATGAGAAATAATAAAATAAATAAGCTATTATAACTATGCGAAATTCTAAAATGTTTCCCATCAAAAACGAATAAAACTACAATAATGAGAACTTCAATTCTAAAAGCGATTGTATTGATACAGTTTATCATCTGAATCATTCAAGTTCTTATTTTGAAAACGTACGAATAAATATTTTCATGAAAAAAAAACGAGAAGAAAAAGTCCCACTTCCCGAGAAATAAAGAGAATACGCAGCACAGGAAATATAAAACATTGCTTATATAGTACATTAATTTTTAAGCTTAAAAGAGCATTCTGAGATGACATTCGAACAATTTTTAATCTAAAGCCGTATAAAATATCGTATTTTTTTAAAGTTTGAGGAATATACGACCTTATTTAATCAACAAAAAACATTCTCTTAATTTGGCGTAATAAGGATTTAAAGAGTATGAAGCGTGATATGCATAAATAAGGGGTTTCCTAACAGCTTAAAAGAATCCGTATCGAGAGTTTTTTTGCAATCAAAGTTGCGCAAGCAGTATGAAATCAATAGCACACTGTTCTTCAAAGAGGATTAATCTGTAGGATTTATAAGTAAAATGTGATCTAAAATCATATTCTATCCAATCAGCGCTTCCAAATAATGGAGACCAAATCGAATTTGAAGATTTCACAGGATAACTCCTCAAATTGATAACTTAAAAGGTTCATTATCTTTTACAGAGTCTGAAAACAATAAAGCGTAAGGAATCATGAGAAGAATAGCCATAATATGAAAGGGGGAAAATCAATGACCAAAATACCCACAAATAAAAAGAGGAAAGTCTTTTAGCCACAAAACAGTATAATACAGTGAAATCTCTCACCACTTGAGTGATAAAAAACATGATAAGCTTTTCTTTCATGGCTTCATATCATATTGTAAAAGGTACTGACTTATAACAATAATTTATTATTTGTATATTGAATAATAGTAAATTATTATAAATCAATGTATTGCTCAATACAGAATGCTACGAGAAATCATAAGGATCATAGGTTTTCTAGAACGCATAAAAATACCTCTTGTAGCATCGATCTCAGTGGACAATTGGATAAAAGAATTGGTATACTTTATGATATTCTCTTTCGTAATCAGTTTTAGTTCTTTTGTTCTCATTCTATTATGCTACGATAAAAAATTCATACGGCGTCTGTCGTAAATTCTTCTTAGTATTCCACTCATAGCACTCATTGAAAGAGCAAGCAATCATAAAGCTAAAGCTGTATCCTAGATACAGGATGAAAATCAAAATCCCTCTTAGGGGGGGATTAAAAGAGGATAAAAATGAAAAAAATTATTTTATTATGCAGAGCTGCATTACTTGCATTAACCGTCGCTGGTTGTGAAAAAATCCATAGCGTAGAAGAATTCAAAAAAAATGAGAAATTGAGGGACGCGTGGGGAAAGAAATGTTTAATTGAGAACGCTATTAAGTCATCAAAAAATTGTCAAAATTTACTACAAGCCGATAATGAAATATTTTTCTCACAAAAACCTGTCTCTACAAAGCGTGAACATAGTTTTTAACAAACGCAGTGTTAAACACTATTGTTAAACCAATAAAGTGTAATTTATAAATCATCAAAGGAAGAGATTACTCCCCCACGTAAAGAGATATCTCTGTAGCCTCTTTCTTCATTTTTATCAAAAAAATTCATCATTCTCACGACGGCATCCGTAAATGGTATAACGATAACCATTGTGCATCATCATTTTTACGCTTGAGAAGGAGCAAGCTAGTACCATCATACTCTTATACCAGCTCAAAATGTTGCGATAACCCTTGGTACTTAAGACAATTCATAAGAGGCATTTTTCCTCCTTGTCTTAACAGTTTTTACCCACACGCCACCCCCATGATGTGCAAGAAAATGATTTTGATTGATTCACCATAAACAGATTTGAAACGAGAGAATCTTACGATATTCGATGCTCTCCTTCAGGTTGAAGGATAATGAATTATCATTATAAATCAACATCTTATTTCTATTTTAGAGAGTGCTCTAAAAATGAGATTTGCAAGAATATTATTTCTTGCAACTTCCTCAGATTGAGGAATGATAATCACCAGAAAACGGTATAACTTTATTTTCTGATGATGTTGGAGGAAGCATGAAATAAGATTTATTGCATTTTTATTCTAGACTTTGAAAGAGCGGCAATAATTCCTATAGTGTCTAAACCAATATTGGCAATATTTTCTTTTGAACAAAAGAAGAAGACGCTTTAGTCACAAGTCTCTGTAAAAGCTTTCCCCCTCCAGTTATAGATGAATTTTCACTCACTTGTGCTCTCGCTCTCTCTTAATGAAAGGATTATCTGTCATTTGAGAAGCATATATCTCTCATACGACGACCCAAACTATCACCTATCCTTCCTATAGTTTTCAAATCAAAAGCTCTTACGCTACCAATAAACCAATACCATTCCCAATCATTCCTCCAACTGCTATTCCAGAGACTGCACCGCAGTACCCGCCATCACTGCAACAGCTGAACGACCACTCTTGCTTATGCCAACAATGATGTCCGATAAAGTCTTAGAAAAATAAAAAAAACCATGATGTCATCATATTCTATGATATCTATAAACTTTTATAATGAAGACAGTTTTGAGCAAACCAATTTCTATAAATTCCAATAAAATTCTCTTAGTAATGTGCCGAGAGAAGACTGAAAATATCCTATACTGCGACATTTGCAAAATGAGTGACTTATTTATTATTGAAGAGTTTTACACTAAGAGATACAGCATAACGGAATATCCTTGTGGTTATATCTCACATCCATGAAGAAACTCTAACCCATACAGTAATATAAATCCATGCTTCATAACAGAGAACTCGACAATTGTGAGAACCATCAAGCAGCAATAAACGAAAAGCAGAGCAAAACTCTTAACATGACACCATGCTTAAATGGATAAATGAGTGATTTCCAAATGCTTAGATAAAGAGGATGAGAAAACAAATGAGCCTCATGCAAAATATGACCGAATACGCATGCTTGATATCAACCACTTGCATGCGCTACTAGAGAATTCTCAATAATAATGGCACAAAGCCAAGAATTTTAAAAACTTCAGCTTTTTCGGAAGCCTCTGTTAAGCGATCAACGGGAACTGAGCATTGAAAAAACTTCTTGGATGCAGCTCAAAGGCTAAAATAAAAGCAGACTTATTTCTGATGCTTACTAAATCGAGCGCTTTTTGGAATACCACTTAATGCCTACAATGCATGCCATCAAAATTTCCAAGTGCCAATACCGCTCACTGCCAAACCAAAAGAAGCCCCTCTGCCCTCTGAAGACGCAAAAATTAAACATCACTGCAGTGTCCACACTGCCGTTTATGGTACAATGAGTCTCCCTCCATACAAAAATATACATAAAAATTTCTCTGATTCCTTTCAATTTTATTGAGGAATTGGTCACTCCAAAGATTGCGTGGATCTCTCCGTTACACAAATTAGAAATCCACAAATAGCAATCACAAGTTTGCAAATGGATTGTAAGCTCCATGATCCTTCCGCCACTGTAAAGGCTCGATAAAATCACTTGACCACAAACCAACCTTTTTGTTACGCGCGACTTCTTCAACACTACGATAGTGTGCTGGAGCAGGATTTTTATCCCCTTGTGAAAGCACCAACATCCCTTCTGCAAGGCCTGCTTCAGCTAAATCAACACCTTGAACAAAACATTGCGCATAATAAATACCATTGCGCATAAGAGCCTGTTTACACGATAAATCCTGACCAAGTGTTTTGGTAACCAACCAAGCTGTTGTAACTGCGCCACATGGCCATTCTTGATCGTCTAATTTTGCTTTTTGACGTGGTGCACACGTATCCACACCATAAAGATGAATATTGCGCGTGATATGCTTACGCCAAGATTGCGCCACAGGAGTAACCAATTTAAATGTGACACCACTCGTCACCGACGCTCTCCCATGAAAAATAACTACACTGTTTGGTGAAATACTCTTTTGCAAATTGAAAACCGGTTCATTTTTTGTGAATTGCTGTTTAGTGATAGATTCAGTTGTTTTTTTTTCTTCCAAAGGCATCTCAACAATATCTTGGATATCTTGCATTCTCAATGGCGTGAGAAAACTGAAATCTATTTTATCTTTATATTGGCTTACCCCCCATAACATAGAACCCACAATGTAGAGAATAACAATCAATTTAAATCGCATTCGCTTAACATATTTGCTTAAAAACTTCATTGTTTCATTGCCCTTTCGTATTTTTATGAACAACCTCCTACTTTTTAAGAGAAAGTTCTAAGCAGGATGTGTTGCAAATTAACCACATTTTGCGAGGAAAATATTCTTTTTTACATTTTAGATATTGTCATTTTGATAAAAATAGTACAACTATTAGTTGCTTAATTAAATTAGCGCAACTGTAAAATCTGCTCTCTGGGAGAGAGAATTTTGACGGTCAGCAAAGTCCACGATCAAGACTTTTAAGAAAACCAGAAAAATCGAGGGGAACTTAGGCGCGTGAAGTCTAAGACCAGAGGGGTTTTTGTCCTTGAGAGGCAAAAAGATTTCAAAAGAGTAAGAAAGATTCTTTTTAAAGAGAGGTAAAATGACAGACACTATATCCAGGAACATCATTTTTATCATCATCATGCTGCTGTTAACAGCGCTCGTTGTATCAGACCCTTCTTATGCTGCTGCTGCTACGGGTAGTGCCAGTGGTCTGGGGAATGTTGATAATGTTTTACAAAGTATTGTTACGATGATGACAGGAACAACGGCAAAGCTGATTGCGACAATATGTGTTGCTGCTGTAGGTATTGGCTGGATGTACGGCTTTATTGATCTACGCAAAGCCGCTTACTGTCTAATTGGCATTGGGATTGTTTTTGGAGCTTCCGCTCTGGTTAGTAAATTAACGAGTGCATCATAAATGAACGAAGATCCTCTTTTCCTTGCCTGTACAAGACCGGCCATGTTTGCCGGTGTTACAATGGAAGCGATGGCGTTTAATGTCATGGCAACATCCATTCTCTTTATTTTAACCAGCGGTTTTACAATGATTGGTCTTGGTATTGGGTTGCACTTTGTTTTGCGTGAAATAACCAAACATGACCATAACCAATTTCGCGTATTATTTGCTTGGCTCAATACCCGAGGGAAACAAAAAAATCTGAACAGATGGGGGGGTGGTTCAACGTCCCCCCTCCGCCTTATCCGTACTTATGAGGAACTAAACAGGTGAAACAGATGTCAATGATGAAACGGGAATCTTTGCCTGAAGACTATATTCCCTACATACGCCACATCAACCAACATGTTATTGCATTAAACTCCCGCTGCTTAATGACTGTGATGGTTGTTGAAGGTGTAAATTTTGACACTGCAGATATCGACCAGTTAAATTCCTTACACAACCAGTTAAACACACTTTTGAAAAATATCGCCGATGAACGGGTTGCTTTATATTCTCACATCATCCGTCGGCGTGAAACGATTTATCCAGAGAGTCAGTTTTTTTCCTCTTTTGCAGCAACATTAGATGAAAAATACAAAAAGAAAATGGTTTCACAAGAGTTGTATAGAAATGATCTCTTTGTTTCACTGCTTTGGAATCCGGCATCAGATAAGACTGAACAGCTTGCTTCATTTTTTCAGCGCTTAGCAAAAGCGAAGAAAACACAATCTGAACCCGATCAGGAAGCCATTCGTAAAATTGAAGAGTTAAGCCAAGATCTTATAGAAGGATTGGAAAGCTATGGAGCGCGGCTTTTGTCAGTCTATGCACATGGAGGCATTTTATTTTCCGAACAAAGTGAATTTCTCCACCAGTTAGTGGGAGGAAGGCGTGAACGCATTCCTCTCACATTTGGCACTATTGCCTCAACGATTTACTCAGACCGTGTCATTTTTGGCAAAGAAACGATTGAAATTCGCCATGAAAGCAATGAACGCTTTGCTGGCATGTTTGGCTGGAAAGAATATCCCTCTAAAACCCGACCAGGGATGACTGATGGTTTACTCACAGCACCGTTTGAATTTATCTTAACACAATCCTTTGTCTTTAAGAGTAAAGCAGCGGCTAGTGTCATTATGGGTCGCAAACAAAATCAAATGATAAATGCGGCCGATCGTGCCAGCTCACAAATTGAAGCACTTGATGAAGCACTTGATGATTTAGAATCAAATCGTTTTGTTTTGGGCGAACATCATCTTTCTCTAGCCGTTTTTGCGAACCACCCAAAGGCCTTGGCTGAATATCTCTCAAAAGCACGTGCTCACTTAACCAATGGAGGAGCCGTTATCGCGAGAGAAGATTTAGGATTGGAAGCAGCATGGTGGGCGCAACTTCCTGGCAATTTCAGTTATCGTGCGCGATCAGGAGCCATTACCAGCAGAAATTTTGCAGCTTTATCTCCCTTTCATTCCTTTCCCATTGGTAAACTGGAAGGCAATGTATGGGGAACTGCTGTGGCATTACTAAAAACACAAGCGGGATCTCCTTATTATTTTAATTTTCATTATGGGGACTTGGGCAATACCTTTGTTTGCGGTCCCTCAGGATCTGGAAAAACGGTGATTGTTAATTTTCTTCTTGCACAACTCCAAAAACACAACCCGACAATGGTCTTTTTCGACAAAGATCAGGGTGCAGAAATTTTTGTCCGTGCTGGCGGAGGAAAATATAAGCCTTTGAAAAATGGACAACCTACGGGCATTGCCCCCTTAAAGGGCATGGAATACACAGAAAAAAACAAAGTTTTTCTTCGTAATTGGGTCTTAAAGCTGGTGACAGCTGAAGGACAAACGGTGACAGAAGAAGAACGACAAGATATTGCCAAAGCCATTGATGCCTTGGGAAATCTCCCCCATGCACAACGTTCTCTTAGTGCCCTCCAATTGTTTTTTGATAACACATCAAAAGAAGGCATTGCCATACGCTTACAACGCTGGCTCAAAGGCAATGACTTAGGCTGGGTTTTTGACAACGATCAAGACGATCTCAATTTAGACTCTCAATTCATTGGTTATGACATGACCGATTTCTTAGACAATGAAGAAATTCGGCGTCCCTTGATGATGTACCTGTTTAACCGAATTCTCGATCTTATTGATGGGCGACGTATTATTATTGTCATTGATGAATTCTGGAAAGCGCTTGAAGATGATTCCTTCAAAGCGTTTGCGCAAGATCGCCTTAAAACGATCCGTAAACAAAATGGTATGATGCTCTTTGCAACACAAAGCCCAAAAGATGCTTTAAATTCAACAATTGCACACACCATTATTGAGCAATGCCCCACCCAAATATTTTTTCCAAATCAAAAAGCAAATTATAAAGATTATGTTGAAGATTTCAAACTGACTGAGCGAGAATTTGAGCTGATACAATCAGAATTAAGTCGAGAATCCCGTCGTTTTCTCATCAAACAGGGACAAAGTTCCGTTGTTGCAGAACTTAACTTACGTGGAATGAATGATGAGATCGCCGTCTTAAGCGGTACAACAAAGAATATTGAACTGGTGAACCAAATTATCAGCGAATATGGAGCAGACCCAGACATATGGCTGCCTATATTTCATCAAAGGAGAGAAAATCAATGAAAAAATATAGCTTAGTCACATTGTTATCTTTATTTTGCATCTCTCATGCAAAAGCACAAACAGCAACCCTTACTGATGAATATTATAAAAAAGCCTTAGAAAACACGCAAAAATTAGACGTTGCAAAATCACAAACAGCTGAGTCTATTTATGAATCTGCAACACAAACTGCAAACAAAATTAAGGACATAAACAATCAACTTGCAAATCTTAAAGCAGATACAAAGACTAAACCTGAACAATTGCAAGCCCTGCAAATAGAGCTGACTCTTCTCCAGGCACAGCTGCAAGCGGATACTTTAAAAATCCAGTCTCTTGCTATGATTCAAGCAAAAGATACGAAAACAAAAGAAGAATTGCGTGAAGAGCAAACACAAAAAAAGCATGAAGATCTTCAAAAACAATTAAAAGAAAAACTTGAGAAATCTGATGTCCGACTTTAGTTTTTCCCCGTTTGAGAGCATTTCTGGATATATTTTACAACCACTCAATAATGTAATGAACACAACAGTGAGTGGTTTGTCTTCTGCTATTTCAGCCCCTTTAAATCTTGCCTCGATCATTTTTATTTTTCTGTATGGTTATAATGTTATGACCGGTCGCGTTGCCCTTTCGATGAATAGTCTTCTCAACAATGTTGTAAAAATCGTCATTGTGACGACAATGGCAACCAACGCGGATACATTTAATACCTATGTTAAAAATATTTTCTTTGGCGATTTAGCAAATGCTATTGGGAATGCCCTCAACAGTAATCCCTCTAGTGCCAATGTTTTTGATTATATTCTGTTAAAGACAAGTGCCCGCTATCAAGAGGTTTTGGCAGCGGCTTGGTTCCTTGAAAAGATCATGGTTGGTCTTCTTGGATCTTTAATGATTATGGCCGTTATTGTCTTTTGTATAGGTGGTTTTATCGTGCAAATGTTTGCACAGGTTGCACTTGTGATGATTATAGGTCTTGGACCTCTTTTCATTAGCCTCTATTTGTTCAATGCAACCAGAAAATTTACCGATGCGTGGATTACGACACTGGTCAATTTTACCATTTTGCAAGTTTTGGTGATCATGCTTGGGACGATTATGTGCAAAATTATTCTGTATGTTCTCGATGGAACATATGAGTCAATTTATTTTCTGTTTCCCCCTGTCGTCGTTATCTCCATAGTAGGCGCTATTCTTTTCCGTGCGCTTCCTGGCATTGCCTCTGCACTCTCCAGTGGAGGTCCATACTTTAACGCTGGTATATCTTCAGGAGGACAGATTTTCACGATGCTCTCCAGCGGCGCTAAAACGGGAAGAAACGCGGCAAAAAGTGCAGCATCAACACTTTCTGGTGCAGCAGGAACCGCAACCAAAGCGGCAAAAATAGGAGGGAATGGTCGTGGTCGATTTTAATGACAGACACCTCCTAAAAGAACCCTAGTTCTTATCTTCACGGTGTGTGCGCTGTTATGCGCACACACCGTGTATATTGCATGAAACAGTTGATACCACCGTTTCACAAGACCAATCAAAATGTTTCATGGTGCATTTTGTAAGATGTATTCAGAACAAGATCCCCCATGCACTCCCTATGAGTTCATGCGTTGTATTTAAAAGTATCTATGAGTTTAAAAAAATGAAACAAAAAATAACTTTTGTTATGATCCTGATAATTGCCCTTACAGGCTGCGCCTCTCTTACTGGCCCCAAAAAACCACCAAGATGTAATGGCAAAGTTACCCGCGCTTTAAATAGAGATAAATGGGATTGGGACAATAAAAACCTCATCCTACAAGAAAAAAATGTAAAGCCTGTCAGGACTCCTATCATCCTCAACACGCTGGAAAACGAAAAAGCAACAGCGACCGTGACGTTGAAGGAAAATTCATTGAATTCCATAACTCGTGAAACACTCCCTGAGAACACTATGGAGATTGCGCGTGAAAATTAATGAATTTAATGAATATATAAAAGAAGCACGTTCCTTTGATATTGATCGCATGCATGGCATGCGACAACGCATGAGAATTGCCATGGCTTTAACGGTACTTTTTGGATTAATGACAATCGCCTTGGCCTTAGCTGTAGCAGCCTTAACACCCTTAAAAACAGTAGAGCCCTTTGTGATCCGCGTTGATAATTCAACGGGCATTATTGAAACTGTGAGTGCCTTAAAAGAAACGCCAAACGACTATGATGAAGCGATAACACGCTATTTTGCCAGCAAATATGTTCGTGCCCGTGAAGGTTTTCAATTATCAGAGGCGGAACATAATTTTCGCTTAGTCTCTCTTTTATCTTCCCCAGAAGAACAAAGCCGTTTTGCGAAATGGTATGCAGGCAACAATCCAGAAAGTCCACAAAATATCTACCAAAACATGATTGCTACAGTCACAATCAAATCAATCTCTTTTTTAAGCAAGGATCTTATTCAAGTTCGTTATTATAAGACGGTCAGAGAATTGAATGACAAAGAAAATATTTCCCATTGGGTTTCGATCTTAAATTTTTCCTACATTAATGCACAAATTTCAACACAGGACCGATTAATTAACCCGCTTGGCTTTCAAGTGTCGGAATATAGATCTGATCCAGAGGTGATACAATGATGAGGATTTTAAAAACACTCTTTTTAGCTTTCATAGCTGCAATAAGTTGCTATACGACCCCCTCATTTGCTGAAACAGCACCTGTGAGTGCACGCAAAGACAATCGCATCAGATTTGTCAATTATGACCCCTATAATGTGACAAAAATCATTGGCTCCATTCGTTCTTCTGTTCAACTTGAATTTGCCGATGATGAAGAAGTAACCTATGTAGGGATTGGCAATTCCGTTGCTTGGCAAGTTGCACCGGCTGGCCACTTTGTATTTCTAAAACCACGCGAAGTTCAACCTGTTACCAATTTACAAATTGTTACAAGCCGCCAAGACGGCACAAAACGCTCTTATCAATTTGAACTACAAGTGCGTGAAGGGGATGTTTCAGCGGGCAATGATACATATTTTCTGGTAAAGTTTCGTTATCCAGAAGATGAAGCCTTGCGTAAAAAATTAGCCGAAGCAGCGAAAGCGGCACAACGTGAAGAAAATTTTGTCAATGATATTTTTAACACGCATGAAGATTTTGGACCACGCAATTGGGCTTATGAAGCGCAAGGCTCACCCCTCATTGAACCTGCTTCTGTCTATGATAACGGAAAAACAACAACCTTTACATTTTTAGGCAATACTGAAATCCCTGCCATTTATCTTGTCTCATTAGATGGACAAGAAGCTCTCGTTCCCAAAACGATTAAAGGAAA
Organism: Bartonella henselae str. Houston-1; assembly: GCF_000046705.1. Lineage (NCBI taxonomy): Bacteria > Pseudomonadati > Pseudomonadota > Alphaproteobacteria > Hyphomicrobiales > Bartonellaceae > Bartonella > Bartonella henselae. The sequence continues at coordinate 1,519,064 of NC_005956.1, forward strand.
TAAGGTCATTGTTCATGCCACAGCTGCACAATTCACTCTGCGCCGCGGGAATGACGTGCTGTGTATCTTCAATAAAAGATTTGTGCCTGCAGGGGTTAACCCTGAAACTGGTACGACATCACCATCTGTACAACGTAAAGTGAACATAGGAAACGGTTATGAATGATCCAATGGATGAAAACAACCTGCTAAATGATCGCGATATGATAAAAGACGGTCACGGAAAAAAGCAACGTCCCAATACAAGTAAAGCGGCTGCTCTTGTTATTCTTTTTGGTGTTTGTCTTTATTTAGCGTATTCAACGCTTTTCACAGAGAAACAACAACCGGTTGAAGTTCAAAAAGAAGGAATTATTAAGCAAACGGAACTTTTCCGTCCAGCCCCACCCAAACCTGTATCCCTGGAGCCAACGATAGAAAAAAATAACGTTCTGTTGCCTAAGGTTGAACTACCAACTCCCCCCAAAAAAACAACCAATTCTGATGATTCACTCTTAGAAGCAGCACAACGTGCTCCTGTCTTAGCCTATGCCAACACACAAAAAGGCCAAGGGAGCACAGAAAAAAACAAAGACATAAGCGCGAACCAACCTGAAGCCAAGCCTGATGAAACAGCGCAACGCTTTAATCATCTTCTCAAACCAACAACCCTTGAAGGCATTCGTGCTGCAAAACTTGGCAATCGAAATTACATCATCGCAATGGGCGCTTCCATTCCGTGTATCTTAGAAACCGCGATCAGTAGTGACCAACAAGGATTTGCCAGCTGTATTGTCTCACGAGATATCTTGTCTGATAATGGCCGCGTTGTTCTTCTTGATAAAGGCACCCAAATCGTTGGCGAGTATCGTGCTGGATTAAAAAAAGGACAAAAGCGTCTCTTTGTTCTATGGAATAGAGCCAAAACACCAAATGGTATCATTATCACCTTAGCTTCACCGGCAACAGATGCCTTAGGACGTTCTGGTATGGATGGAGATATTGATAACCATTGGTTAGAGAGAATTGGCTCTGCGCTTCTTGTATCGATTGTCAAAGATGCAACAAACTATGTGAAAGGCCGCTTGCCAAAAGACCAAGATAAGAACAATTCTGAAACAATTTCTTCAGGACAAAACATTGCAAATATTGCCGTAGAAAATTACGCCAATATTCCCCCTACCCTGTCCAAGAACCAAGGGGAAATGGTCAATGTTTTTGTGGCTCGCGATTTAGATTTTTCCAATGTTTATAAATTGAAAGTGATCGAAAACAAAAAACAGATTGTCAATCGGGCTCTTTCGAGAAACTTTTATAAAAATTCTGCGGTAATTTGCAATGAACCAAAACTTGCACACATTGAGCGATGAAACCGTCGCGATTGTTTTAACAAAACTAGAACCTATCAGTACCTTTCTAAAAGATGAAAATCTTTTTGAAATTGTCATCAATCGTCCCTATCAAGTAATGACAGAAGGGGTTGAGGGATGGAAAACCATAGAAACACCAGCTCTGTCATTTAATGAGCTTATGGGAATTGCTAAAGTTGTAGCGTCTTATTCTAAGCAAAATATATCGGAAAAAAATCCAATATTATCAGCCACCTTACCAGGCAATGAGCGTATTCAAATTGTTATTCCCCCTGCGGTAGAAAAAAACACCATCAGTATGACAATTCGCAAACCCTCATCACGGAGTTTTTCCCTCGAAGATCTGGCAAATAAAGGGCTCTTTTCGGTGTGTGAACAAGTTTCCTTCACGCCCTTGAATAATTATCTCTCACATTTGAGTGAACTCAAACATATTGATCATGACTTAGTCCGTGCTTATGCAAAGAAGGATTTTGTCTTCTTTTTAAATCAGGCTGTACAATGCCAAAAAAACATTTTGATTGCCGGAAAAACCGGCTCGGGTAAAACAACGCTTTCAAAGGCATTAATCGCCAAAATTCCCGATGATGAACGTATTATCACCATTGAAGATACACCAGAATTGGTCGTTCCACAGCCTAATTATGTTTCTATGATCTATTCAAAAGATGGTCAAGGTTTAGCCTCTGTTGGTCCAAAAGAACTGCTTGAATCTGCTTTACGCATGCGTCCTGACCGCATTCTTTTACAAGAGCTACGAGATGGTACCGCCTTTTATTATATCCGCAATGTTAATTCAGGACATCCAGGTTCAATTACCACGGTTCATGCCTCAACAGCACTTGCTGCCTTTGAGCAAATGACCCTTTTGGTGAAAGAAAGTGAGGGTGGAGGAGACTTAGAGCGTGACGATATTCGAGGGCTGTTGATTTCAATGATTGATATCATCATTCAATGTAAACGGATTGAGGGAAAATTTAAGGTCACAGAAATTTATTATGATCCCTTTAAACAAAGAAACATCTTTGGTGGGAATTAAAGGAAAATGCCCCTGCTCTAAAAGGCTTTTTTAAGGCAACTCTTGAAAAGCAGAAAAGGAGAAATAAGTGACAGTAGAGGCGACGGAGAATCTTTTGTCAATCACACTGGAAGAATTGAAAAAGCGCCGTGAAGCGGTTGATGCAGTGATCAGTACCCATGCACTTGAAGGTATAGCGCTTCATCCCAAAACGCTCAAAATTTTAGAAGGATATGCGAGAGGAAATACCTCACTAGAAGAATTTAACACGCTTATGGACAACGCTAAATTATAAGGAGGTCGTTATGCCAAAGGCAAAAGCAAAAACGAAAAATACAGAAATTATTTCCCCCCATCATTATGTCTATCCTAACACCACAACACTCAAAAATAAATATGGAATAAAAAACTTAAATGCTTTTCTGGAAAAATGCTCGCATGATACAGCCAAAGCAATGATCAATCTGCGTGAAGAATCCTTACCAGAATATTTTGATACCGCCTATCTATGCCATATTCATCAACAGTTGTTTAAAAATACATTTGAATGGGCTGGATACCTTCGCCATATCCCCTTCACATTTGCAGATGGCACCACAGCCGCCATGCCAGAAATGAAAAGAACGGGTTGGAAAAATGCTTTTGCAATTGGTGATGAGATCCAAGAAGGCTTGCAAAGATTAGATCAAACACTTGCCGAAAAAAACAATTTACAAGGTTTAACGCGCGAAGAATTTAACTCTGAAGCAATAGAACTGTTTAATTCTCTCAACCAACTCCACCCATTCAGAGAAGGGAATGGACGAACACAACGGCTATTTTTTGAAAATCTTGCCAAAGCAGCAGGACATCAGCTTAACTTCTCGCTTATCACAAAAGAACGCATGATGGTTGCCAGTGTTGCGGTAGCAGAAAATGGTGACCTAGAACCTATGCAACATTTGTTTGAGGATATCTCCAATCCAGAAAAAATTCGTCTTTTAAAAGAATTTATGCACACCATGAAAAATACTGGGCGCAATGTTAATGATCGTCCTGTTATGGTTGCAAAGGAAGGGGAAACTTACACGGGCACCTATAGAGGTGCTGGTCTTGAAGGTTTTGCACTCAATGTAAAAGGTGCTTACATTATCGGCAATATAGACCACCTCCCACCAGAACAACTAAAAATATTAAAACCTGGTGATAAAATTACCTTTACAGCTCCAAAAGCCGAAGAATTAAAAAAAACACTCATCCCAAAAGAGACATTAGTTCCTTTGACAAAACTTGAAATAGCTGAAATGGTTGCAGAAGATGCTTTTGTCCACACATGTCGAGACCAAATTTGCAGTCTATCAAAAATTGTTTATGGCAGCCAAGGTGTTTTGAATAAAAACATAATAGAAATCATTAAAAATCCAAGCAAGGGTCAGCAACTCGCCACACAAATTGAAAGAACACCTTACTCTGTTCATAGTCTTGCAGGTTTTGACCTCATTTGCTTTAAAACTGGGGCACGGGTACGTGCTGAAAAGCATGTTGCACTCCTCAGTTGTGCAGTTGCAAATTTTACCCATGCAGTAAAACATGCAAGACAAGAAATCACAAAAGAACATCAAGCAGAACAAAACCGCCTTAGACAAGAGGTCCCTATGCCAAGTCAAAGTTTGCAAGATCTTCTTTCCCTGCCAAAAGAGTTCCAGCAAAAAGCCTTAGGGGTCTCTCCTCTGCTTCAAAAAGAGCTCACGAGTCTTTTACAAAAAGTCAATAGCCGTCTCTCCTCAAGTGAACAAAGAGCACTTAGAGAAAATAATCATGAGACACTGGCGAAAAATCTTGGTGTTTCAGAACAGAAAGCAAAGGAAATTACAAAAACTGTTATGAAAGCCAGAGAAGTACAGCAAAAATCGCAAACACGCACAGTCAGTCACTCAAAAACGCTTGCCATGGCTAGCTAAAGAGTTTGCTCAAAATTGCAAATTTTTGCACCTTCCTTTTGAATCTTCAGGGGAAATGGAATGTTATGCTGTGCTGCCCATAAAAAAGCGTTCAGCGCTTTATTACCGATTTTAACAAGAAGCCTTTACGGCATATTCCGATAAAACCGAAAGTAAGACACGATGAAATATACAAAGACGCAACTGGCACTCATTTCCATGCCAATCGCTTCAGGTGCTTTAACGATATTTCTTGTTCCTCATATGTTGTCATTTGTGATAAATGATCTGAAAACCAACCAAATCTATTGGTATGTCCGTTCAGAACCCTTATTAACGCTGATGCTGGTTGCTGCTGTATCATTATTTTATACTCTCTCACAAAAGCTGCACTTGCGCAAAGCGATCACATTCGTCTCAACGGCCTTTTTTTGCATCACTGCTCTTTACTATATCGGCAGTGAAATAAAACGCTTAAATCCCTATGTTGGACAACAGGGGATAACCTGGGGCTATGCTTTAAAATTCATGGATCCGATGGTTGTTTTCGGCGTCATTTTAGGCTTTGTTCTTTTAGCAATCCAAGTCATAATCACCTCTCCACGCACGAGCAATGTCAAACGTGCCAAAAAAGGAATTTTTGGTGACGCCGCATGGATGAATTTAAAAGAAGCGGCAAGAATTTTTCCCTCCAATGGCCAAATTGTTATTGGCGAAAGATACCGTGTTGATCAAGATAATGTTCGCAACATTCCCTTTGCACCAGGCAATAAAACAACATGGGGCAAGGGTGGAACAGCCCCTTTGCTGACCTTTAATCTTGATTTTGGTTCAACGCACATGATTTTTTTCGCCGGTTCTGGTGGATATAAAACAACAAGCACAGTGGTTCCAACCTGTCTAACCTACACAGGCCCTATTGTTTGCCTTGATCCTTCAACAGAAATTGCACCCATGGTCAAGTTTGCGCGCAAAAAAATGGGCAATAGAAATGTTATTATTCTCGATCCCAATTCGCTCTTAACAAAAAATTTTAATGTGCTCGATTGGCTTTTAGACGAAAATATACCGCGCACAAGGCGTGAAGCCAATATTGTGAGCTTTTCCAAACTGCTTCTCTCAGAGAAAAAATCAGAAAATTCTTCAGCAGAATATTTTTCAACACAAGCGCATAATCTTTTAACCGCACTTCTTGCACATGTAATCTTCTCTGATAAATATGAAGACAGTGAGCGTAATCTCAAAACATTACGCGCGATCCTCTCTCAGTCAGAAACAGCTGTTGTCAATCAATTACGTATGATTCAAGAAACAACACCGTCTCCTTTTATTCGTGAAATGGTTGGTATTTTCACGGAAATGGCAGATCAAACCTTTTCAGGGGTCTACACAACTGCCTCCAAAGACACCCAATGGCTTTCTTTGTCAAATTACGCTGATCTTGTTTGTGGGAATGATTTTGCATCCTCGGATATTGCAAACGGAAAAACAGATGTTTTTCTTAATCTTCCTGCCAGTATTTTGAACAGTTATCCAGCGATTGGCCGCGTGATCATTGGCGCTTTTTTAAATGCGATGGTTACAGCAGATGGAAACTATAAAAAGCGTGTTTTGTTTGTCTTGGATGAAGTCGATCTTCTTGGTTATATGAATATTTTAGAAGAAGCACGTGATCGTGGGCGTAAGTACGGCACATCCTTGATGCTTTTTTATCAATCCTCTGGTCAGTTGGTTAATCACTTTGGAGAAGCAGGAGCGCGTTCATGGTTTGAAAGCTGCTCTTTTGTGAGTTACGCCGCCATTAAAGATCTCCAAACAGCCAAAGACATTTCGGAACGCTGTGGTCAAATGACCATTGAAGTAACTGGAACGAGCAAATCGAGAGGTTTGTCTTTAACAAAAGGTTCTCAAAACATCAACTATCAACAAAGAGCACTGATTTTACCCCACGAGATTATTCAAGAGATGCGCCAAGATGAACAAATTATTCTTATGCAAGGGCACCCCCCTTTACGATGCGGTCGAGCGATCTATTTTAGAAGGAAAGAGATGTTAGCAGCTACTGAAAAAAACCGCTTTGCCCCACAAGCAAAGAAAAGCTGAAAAAGCACCCTCTGACGGCTGCTCTTAAGCCTCAAAACAAGAAGAACAGCATACAATAAAAAAATCAGAGATTCTTGTTTTATAAAAACGTCTTAAAAAGGAATTTTCACATGACCCAACAAGAAAAACATGGTGAAAAAAGACCTTTGAGCAGTGTTGTTTTTCACGGGCTTACCAATGCCAGCACTCTTTATGAAGCGCTCTCCTCATCACCAAACAATGCGTACCAATCATATCTATCTTAAGATACCTCTCAAGAAACTTTTGAAGAAAGCTCTTTTACAGGAAAATCGCCTAGAAAAATTTTTCACAAAAAATAAAAAGACACCATTCATGAAAACAACAAAGACCGATCCTTCTCTCTTAAAAAAAGAAAAAAGCACCAAGATAAGGATTGGTACAAGCAAAAACACTCATGAATTTGAGGGATCCCTCTTCCCTCGTTCAAAGCTTGAAATCTCAAAAGAACATGCGAGGGGGAATATTTCATGAGAAGAATTTAACACTCTCATGGACAGTGCGACATGATAAGGAGTTAACAATGCCAAAAGCAAAAGCAAAAAATATCTCCACCGCTTCTCCCCATAATTATATCTATCCTGGTACCCAAATACTCAAAAATAAATATGGAGAAACAGATTTAAAACTCCTTCTGGAAAAATGCTTACATGATAGGGAACAAGCAATGATGAATCTGCGTGCAGAATCCCTACCAGAATATTTTGATTGCGCTTATCTATGCTATATCCACCAACAATTGTTTCAAAAAACCTTTGAATGGGCTGGCCATCTCCGCCACACTCCCTTCACATTTGCAGATGGTAGCATTGCCGCCATGCCAGAAATGAAAAGAACAGAATGGGGCAAAGATTTTGCAAAAAGTGAAAAAATCCCCGAACTTTTACAAAAATTAGATCAAGAGCTTGCCGAAAAAGACAATTTGCAAGGCTTAACACGCGAAGAGTTTATCAAGCAAGCAACGGAGCTATTTTATTCTCTTCACAAAATCCACCCATTCATAGATGGCAATGAACACACAGAACAATTCTTTTTTGAAAATCTCGCCAAAGCCGCCGGACATCAACTTGACTTTTCGCTTGTCACACAAAAACGCATGATGGCAGTCTGTAGCGAAGCAATGCAATATGGCGATACACAACTGATGAAAGATCTTTTTGAAGATATCTCCAATCCAGAAAAAATACGTCTTTTAAAAGACTTTATGAACAACATCAACAATACAGGACGCAACGTGAATGATTGCCTTGTTATGGTGACAAAGGCAGGAGAAACCTACAGAGGAACCTATCAAGGTTGTTATTCAGAAGCTTTTGTGCTCGATATGCAAGGGACTTACATCATCGGCAAAAAAGATGATCTCACACCAGAACGATTAAAATCATTAAAACCTGGTGATACAATTACCTTTATCGCCCCCAAAAACAAAGAGCTTGAAAACACGCTCATTCCAAAAGAGACATTAGCGCCTCTAACAAAAAGTGAATGTGCCAGAACGGTTGCGCAAACTAGCCATGTCCTCACAGCTCAAAAGAAAGTCCGGCAACACTCAAAAATTGTTTATGGCAATGCAAACACATTAAACGAACAAATAGAAGAGATTACTAAAAATCCAGAATTAGGTCAACTGCTCGCCGATCAGATTAGACAAACACCGCACTCTCTTTCTCCTCTTGCAGGTTTCAGTCTATGCGGTTTACAAAATCCGGCACGTGCAAACGCTCGAAATCATCTTGATGCACTCGCTACTACAGTTGCAAATTATGCACATATTGTAGAACATACATATCATGTAATCACTCAAAAACATCAAATTGAACAAGAACGCCTTGGTAAAACAGTAGAAAAGCCCAGTCAAAACTTGCAAAACCTTTTTGCCTTATCACCGGAACAACAAAGAGAAATCTTGTCTCAATCTCCTCAATTATACCAAGAGCTCCGTACTTTTATATGCTGTGTAGAGCATCGTCTCTCATCAAACGAGTGGAGTGCGATCAAAAACAAAGATTATGAAACACTTGCTCAAAGTATCGGTGTATCAGAACAGACAGCACGAGAGATTACCAATACTGTTCAAAAAGCCAGAGAGTTACATAAACAAGTCTACACACACGCAATCACTCGCTCAAATACGCTTGCTATTGCCAGCTAAAAAATATGAGGCCTTGTTGCTTAATCTGAACACCCATGTGGAAGAAATGTTTTAATATTCCCACACCCATGAAAGAACAGAGCACTTAAGCGCCCTATTACTAATTTTGCAAATAGCATAGACATCATATCCAGATTAATTGGGCGGATGATTATGAGTACCTTTTTAAACGCCAGGATTACAGCTGACGGAAACTACAAAAAGCGTGTGTTGTTTATCTTAGATGAAGTGGACCTTCATGGTTATAGGAATATTTTAAAAGGGCGCTCATTTTACCTCCCCGAAAAACGCGCCAAAATGAATAAATTATTCTCATGCAAGAACATCCCCCTTTACGATGTGGTTGCACGATCTATTTTAGAAGGAAAAAAATGTTAGCAACTGCTGAAAAGAACTGTTTTGCCCCCAAAGCACAGAAAAACTAAAAACCATCCTCTTATGGAGACCATGTATCAAAACAAAAACAACAACATCAAAGGATAAAAGCAAAGGTTCTGTTTCATAAAAGCATATAAACAAGGAATTTCCGCATGATCCAGCAAGAAAAATAAGATGAAAAAAGATCTTTGAGCAATGCTGTTTTGCATGGGCTTACCAACACGCGCACTCTTCGTAAAGAGTCCCTAAACGCACAAGCGGTCAATGACAATGATACGCACCATGTCCATATGGAAGAGTCCCTTATTTAAACACCCAGAAGGCGGGCTTTATGAAAACAACTTTATTAAAAGCTAGGAAAAATTATCATTTATGAAAATGATACACAAAGGGGGAATACATACCAAAAAAGCTTTCCACAAAATGAAAAAAGGAAAGAAATCTGCATGAAAAAACCCAAACGGACTGTTTTGCAGTTTTTATACCAGAAGAATTAAAAAAACACAATGAAACGGTTGATACATCCTTCAGCACACATGTTCTCATCATCTATCAGTCTTCATGTTTTTCAGGAAGCGTTCTTCCCTGAAAAAAAATGTTCGAAATCCCAACAAAATACGCGAAAGGGGACTTTTCACATGAAAATTTTAACATTCTCATAAACCACACACCTCTCTCAAGGAGAAAATATATGTTAGAGCATAATTATCTGTATAAAAACAGCAACACACTGAAAAATAAATATGGCATAAAAGACCCGCAAAGACTGTATGAGCGCTGTGCCCATGATACAGCCAGAGAGGTTATGAATCTTCGCTTTGAACCACCCCCACAAAGATTTGGTCTCGCTTATTTGAAATTGATCCATTGGACCCTCTTCCATAGGAGTTTTGAATGGGCGGGTCATACTCGTGATGAGCCCTTTACATTTGAAGATGGTAGCACCGCCCGTATGCCAGCTATGCGCCCAAAAGGTCATAGGGTTCCTTTTGCCGTTGGTCCACAGATTCAAAAAGAACTTAAACAATTAGAGAGAAAACTTACCGCAAAGAATAACTTACAAGGCTTATCACGCCAAGAGTTTGCTGAAAGTGCTGCGGAAGTTTTTATGACTCTCGACCACGCGCATCCTTTCAGAAAAGGCAATGGGCGCGCGCAAAGAATATTTATGGAAAAGCTTGGACAAGCAGCAGGCTATAAGATTGACTTTTCTTTTATCACAAAAGAGCGCCTCACCCAAGCTAGTATTGCCGCAATGCAACATGGCAACACACAACCCATGAAAGATCTTTTTGAGGATATCACCCACCCGCAAAAATTCCTTCTTTTAAAGGAATTCATCTCTCAAATGAGAAATAGCGGACTTGAGGAAATCAACGAACATATTGTTGTCGTAGCAAAAGAAGGTGTAAAGTATGATGGCATCTATAAAGGTTGTGCTGCAGAAGGTTTTGTCATAGAATTAGAAGATGGTTTTGTTGTCGGCCACAAAGATGATCTTACGCCAGAACAAGTCAAAACATTACAGAACGGTGATCGCATAGTCTTTGAAAAAAGCAATGTTCTCGATCTGAAAGAAATATTGATTCCAAAAGAGACCTTGCCCCCTCTCACCAATGAAGAACTTGCCAAAAGGTTCACAGATAATTGCGGTGTTGAATCATACCGCCAAGAAGTCGAACATTTATCAAAACGTGTTTATGGCAAGTCACAAGCACTCAACGAAATGATAGAGTCGATCAATATAGATCCAAGCTTAGGCGCAGAGTTTGCCGATCAAATTGCTCAAAATCCTAAATCATTTTGTAAACTTGCGGGGAGGAAAATATTAGGCATAAGAAGTCCAAGTCGCAGGCGTGCCGAAGAGGCTGTTCCACAGCTCTGTGAAGCCCTTAAAAGTTATGCTGATATGGCACAACATACAATGGAGAACCTCATAGAGCAGCACCAAAGAGAACAAAGACGCATAGCACACTCTGTGGAAAAACCAGGAAGAGATTTGCAACAGCTTTTTACCCTCTCACCAGAACAACAAAGAGAAGTCCTGTCTCATTCTCCTACACTGCAAAAACAACTCCATACTTTTGCGCGCCAACTACAGAATCGTCTCTCCTCAGAAGAGCATAGAGCTATACAAGAAAACAATCCTCTAAAACTTTCTTGCATGCTTGGTGTATCGGAAAGCAAAGCAAAAGAAATTACTAAAGCTGTAAAACAAACCAAGGAAGCACACTGTCAGCTGCGAACTCTCAAAATCAGTTGTTCCTCAGCAAGGGCTCTTACCAACTAAACACGTGAGATATCTATAATTCTCTCTCTGAGCACATCGGCAAGCAAAATACAAGAGATTATGAAAACCGTAAAATAAACTCAAAAAGTACAATAATACAAACTGCGCACACTCCAAGTCGGCCAATGCGCAGTAAAGGCTTTTAGCAGCAATACAGGAAAGAGAGCTGTACCTTTTCCTCTCCTCTTTTGGTACAAGTCATTTTATAAATGATTGCGTGAAAAAATGTTACAAAATATGACAGAAAATATCCACCAAAATAGACTCGGTAGTTTTATATAACTTATTGATAAAATTTCACAAAAAAACTGTATAAAAGACATAAATGTCGATTATGATAATTGTGAATAGCGGAGGATCTTTGGAGGTCATTCAAGTAACCATCTTCCTTTGTATAAAAGCTATTAAAGCATAAAGGTGGAGGATGCACCAAAGAGTTTTTCTAAAAACAAAAAGCTTGAAAGGAAGCATGCATGAAAAAAAATCGACCATCCCCTCCGACATCTCGTTCTAAAGAACAAGAACAAGAACAGGCAAGGACACCTTCACCGCAAGCAGAACCCCTCTATGCACAGGTAAATAAACCACCCAGAGAGCACCGTGCCCAATCATCAGAAGAAACTATCTATGCACCTCAAAACCCACCAGAAACTATCTATGCACCCCAAAAACCTCTAGGAAATCCCTATGACAGACTTGGTGGGAGGCCGAGGAATGGGCGACGTGCCGAGAAACTAGTAGACCCCTATGCAGTAACTGATGTACAGAATCTAGATAGGGGGGCAGACTTTCAAACCTTAGAAAATCCCCTCTATGAGGGAGTTGGCGGGGGTGCCCATGGTGGGCCACATCCTCAAGAACCAGAACATCTCTATGCAGAGCTTGAATTTGACACACAAAGTGGGCGCTCCCCCCAAAAACCTGTAGAATCTGTCTATGCAACAGTTGGCATGGGAGCAGAGGGTGGGCAAGACACTCAAACCTTAAAAAATCCCCTCTACGAAGGAGTTGGCTCAGGAAAGACAACACCCCCTCCGACACCCCATTCTACGGAAAAAGAACAAGAACAGGCAAGGGCACCTTCACCGCAAGCAGAACCCCTCTATGCACAGGTAAATAAACCACCCAGAGAGCACCGTGCCCAATCATCAGAAGAAACTATCTATGCACCTCAAAACCCACCAGAAACTATCTATGCACCCCAAAAACCTCTAGGAAATCCCTATGACAGACTTGGTGGGAGGCCGAGGAATGGGCGACGTGCCAAGAAACTAGTAGACCCCTATGCAGTAACTGATGTACAGAATCTAGATAGGGGGGCAGACTTTCAAACCTTAGAAAATCCCCTCTATGAGGGAGTTGGCGGGGGTGCCCATGGTGGGCCACATCCTCAAGAACCAGAACATCTCTATGCAGAGCTTGAATTTGACACACAAGGTGGGCGCTCCCCCCAAAAACCCGTAGAATCTGTCTATGCAACAGTTGGCATGGGAACAGAGGGTGGGCAAGACACTCAAACCTTAAAAAATCCCCTCTACGAAGGAGTTGGCCCAGGAAGGGCAACATCTCCTCCAAGATCCCCGAAAGATGAAGTTACTTCAAAGCTTTTAAAACACACAGACTTTCAACATGGTGTAAAAGAAGTCCAAGAGTGGTGTAAAATTGTTTATGGTAACCAGTATGCCTTGAATAAAAAACTCTGTAAGATTCTTGAGAATCCTAAAGCAGGAGACACAATTCTATGGGACCTTGCAGCAGATCCTGAAAGCGCTGGTAAACTTGCGGGTCAAAAAATACTTGGCATAAAAAGTCCAGACCGCAAACAAGCTGAAGAAGGTTTTGGCTCCCTTTGTGCTGCTTTTGAAAGACATGTAGCTATTACACAAAAGCTACACAAAGATTTTACCCTTGAGCAGGAAAAACAACGTGGACATGAGAGAGAGACAAGCCCAGAAAGGCAGGAACACAGACATCATCGTCGTCATCACTCACAAGAGAGAGAACAGGGTGCTTCAGAGCAGGAAGCACGACGCAGAAATAATCCCACAAATCAAAAAGGAATGGCCTTTGGTATGTAAGCGTGCATAAAAAATACAGATATTTTTGCCTTTCGTTGATTTCTTGGTGCAATTAAAATAAGATGATTTGCGCCAAGAAGTGTTATGAAATGTTACAAAAAAATCACTAAAAAAGCTTCGGAGATTTTATATAACTTATTGATAAAATTTCACAAAAAAACTGTATAAAAGACATAAATGTCGATTATCTGGATAGCAAATAGCGGAGGATCTTTGGAAGTCATTCAAGTAGCTATCCTCCTTTGTATAAAAGCTCTTAAAGCTTAAAGGTGGAGAGTGCACCAAAGAGGTTTTCTAAAAACAAAAGGCTTGAAAGGAAGCATGCATGAAAAGAAATCAACCACCCCCTCCGACAACTCATTCCACAGAAAAACAAAGAGAACCCTATGGACAATCTGCGATAAGAGCACCTTCACCGCAACCAGAACCTTTATACGCAACGGTGAACAAAAGACCACCGCGCGCAAAAGACAGAGAACTAAACAAACCACTAAGCCAACAGGAAGAAGTCGTATACGCAGCGCTTGATTTTGAAAATAGATCACATCATCCAAGAGAGAGATACCCGGAAAGGAATCTAGAAAGCGAAACTATATATACGACAGTTTCTTCTCAAAGCACAACACAAGCAGAAATACTCTACGCAGATGTCACTCACACACCCTTGCACAGCAAACACACGAGGAGAGATCCGGCAAGCGAAACTTTATACGCAGAAGTTGCTATGCAAAGCACAATACCATCTCTAACAAGAGAGGAAATTGCAGATAGGATGCAACACAATCCATTGGTCCAAGCGTATCAACAAGAAGTGATGCATTGGTGCAAAATTGTTTATGGAAATTCAGATGTTTTGAAGGAGAAAATGCAGGAGGTACTCCAGAAACCGTCTGAGGGAGAAGATCTCTCACGACAAGTTGCAGAAAATCCGACGTCTGTTCATAAACTCGCAGGTCGCAACCTGTGTGGCTTGAAAACAAATGCGCGCAGACAAGCTGAAGAAGGTTTTATGCACCTGTGCCAAGCTCTTGATGGTTATACAAGTGCTGTAACACAAGCACAAGAAAATATTAAACATGTTCCACAGGCAGAAGCAAGACGCTATGGACAAGAGAGTGAACAAAGAGCCGAGAGGCTACAACAATCGCGTCATCCTGAAAGGGAGAGACAATCTCTCTCAAATCAAGAACTTCTTGGTATGGTGCAAGAGAATGCATCAATACAAAGATATCAAGCACAAGTTGAGCATTGGTGTAAAATTGTTTATGGCAATTCAAGTGTTTTGAAGGAAAAAATGGAAGGCATTCTCCAAGACCTATCTGAGGGAGAAGAGCTTTCATGGCAAGTTGCAGCATATCCTCAATCTGTTCATAAGCTTGCGGGGCATAATGTATGTGGCCTAAAAACAAGTGCACGCAGACATGCTGAATCAGGTCTTTCACATTTATGTGATGCCATTGATAACTATACCGATGCTGTTCGACAAATAAAAGAAAGTATTACGCGAGGACATCAGGCTCAGACGAGACAAAACCGCCAAGAACAATCTGTTGGAGTGAAGCAAGGATTGCACAAAGAAAAAGCCTTATCAAGTCCTAAACAGCATGGGCATCAAACCCATCATCAAGGTGCGGAAGCCTCTAAGCGAACACACCAACAATCACCGGAAGTTCCACCACGCAAAGTTGGAGGAGCAAAGGCAATAGCTTTCGCCATCTAAACGGCATCAACGCTCAGCGCGCATCAGCTTTGCTGTTTCATGAGATTGTTTGATCTAATCTCTTGGCTCTAGTCGTTTTAGAAGGATTGCGTCAAGAGTGTGTGTTTGATGTTGTGGTACATATTTCATCAAACACCCCGTCACTGAACCTGAATAACGCATCAAATTACAAAGACAAATATTGATTACACTCTGGGCAAAAAACGCAAAATCCTTTGGGGGCATTCAAATGTGTATCCTTCTTTGAAGAAAAAACTATCAAAATATAAAGGTGGAGAGCGCACCAAAGAGGTTTTCTAAGAACGAATAGTACAAAATCTTGAAAGGAAACATGCATGAAAAAAAACCAACCATCCTCTTCCACATCTCCCTCAGTGAAAGAATTAAAAAAGCGCTATGAACAAACTGCCGCAGAAGCCTCTACTCTACACCAACTCTC
This sequence comes from Bartonella henselae str. Houston-1, assembly GCF_000046705.1. NCBI lineage: Bacteria > Pseudomonadati > Pseudomonadota > Alphaproteobacteria > Hyphomicrobiales > Bartonellaceae > Bartonella > Bartonella henselae. The sequence continues at coordinate 1,534,528 of NC_005956.1, forward strand.
CGCAGGGAGTGCTCCAAAAGAAAAAAAACAGCCTTCCTCGAGGTTGGAAGAATTAAGAAAACGCTATGAACAAACTGCTTCCCTAACAGCTTCTCAAGAAGCTCTCTCTGCAAGGGGTTTTCCAAAAGAAAAAAGACAACCTCACACACAGCAAAGTCCTGAACAATTGCCAATACACCATGAACAGCAATTTGCTGTAACGCCGCAACAAAGTTCATCACAAACGCCTCTCTACGCAACACCTCTTCCACAACAACCAGTTCGCACGCCTCCACAAAGACCACCGCGCGCAAAAGACAAAGAGCTACACAAAACAGCCCCCCAAGACAGCACACCCCTATACGCGACACCTTCTCCACAACAATCAGTTCAGACACCTCCACAAAGACCACCGCGCGCAAAAGACAAGGAGCTACACAAAGCAGCCTCCCAAGACAGCACACCCCTATACGCGACACCTTCTCCCCACAAACAACAGCCCATGAGAGAAAGGGCGCAAAGCAACACATCAAGCCAAGACAGCGAACCTCTCTACGCAACACCTCTTCCACAAAGACACCAGCCCATGAGAGAAAGGGCGCAAAGCAACACATCAAACCAAGACAGCGAACCTCTCTACGCAACACCTCTTCCACAAAGACACCAGCCCGTGAGAAAAAGGACGCAAAGCAACACATCAAGCCAAGACAGCGAACCTCTCTACGCAACACCTCTTCCACAAAGACGCCAGCCCGTGAGAAAAAGGACGCAAAGCAACACATCAAGCCAAGACAACGAACCTCTCTACGCAACAGCTGCTCCATCACAATCACCACGCATGGAAGAGAAATCTGTAAACACAATGCAACGAAACTTATTGCTTGAAGCATATAAGGAAGAAATTAAATATTGGTGCGGAATTGTTTATGGCGATCGGCTTATTTTGCAGAAAAGAATAGAAGAGATTCAAGAAAACCCTGCTCTGGGAGAACAGCTGTCATGGGAGGTTTCAGAACATCCTAAGTCTATTTCTAAGCTTGCGGGTAAAAAAATGCTTGGTGTGAAAACGAAGGCACGCAGAAAAGCTGAAGAAAATTATCTAGCTTTGCGTGACACCATAAATAGTTATGTTTATACTTTAAAATATTCACAACAAAAACCTTTGCATGCTCCGCATACAGAACACACCCGCGATGAACAACAAACACACAGAACGCAAAGCGCTGAAAAGGAGAGAGCACCTCTCTCTAATCAGGAACTTGCCGACAGAATTCGAACAGAGCCATCGGTTCTATATAGCCAAACAGAAGTCCAATATTGGAGCAAAATTGTTTTTGGCAACCCTTATATTTTGCAGTACAGAATTGAAGACATTCAAAAAAATCCCGATATGGGAGAAGAATTTTCATGGCAAGTTGCAAACAATCCTAGTCTTTTTTCTCCGCTCGCAGGAAAGAGGATACTTGGCATAAAAAATGATGCGCGCAGACACGCAGAAGCAAGTCTTTCTTGCCTTTGTAGCGCCATTGAAGGTTACGCAGATGCTGTAAAACAAGCAAAAGAGGATATTGTACAAGAATATCAAGTACAACAAAGTCGCCAAGAACTTTCTACTGAACCGGCTAAACAGTTGCAAAAACAACAAACTTTATCCAAACCACATAAACTGCCTGAACACTCACCAACAGACGCGCATCAAGAAACTACTCAAACCTCCATGCAAACTGAGTGGGAGCGGCTTGGTGCTCGACCACGCACAGTGACAACACACAAAAAACACACACAAGAGAGCACTTTGCCTACTTCTCATGCAGAGCAAAAAACAACGAGAGAGCAAACAACTGAAAATCAGCAAAAATCCCTTACACCTGAAAAAGAAAAAACACCTCTCTCACATAAAGAAATTGCAAGCAGAGTTCAAAACGATCTCTCTGTTCAACGTGCTCAAATAGAAATCTACAATTGGTGTAATATTGTTTATAATAACCCACTTGTTTTGCAACATACCACTGAAGATATCAAAAAAATTCCCATGCTAGGAGAAGAACTCTCATGGCAAGTTGCAAACTTTTCTACAATATTTGCTCCGCTTGCTGGCAAGCAAGTGCTTGGCATAAAAAATAACGCACGTAAACATGCTGAAGAAGCTATTCCCTCCCTATGCACTGCCATTGATCATTACACAGAGATTGTAAAACAAGTAAGAGAGGACATTGTAAAAAACCATCAGGAACAATCTCCAAAGAAAGATAAAAACGTGAAACGACAGCAAAGCTTATCGAAACCTCCTAAATTACCTGAGCGCTCAACAGAAATCCCACGTCATCAGGCTTTGGAAGCCTCTAGGCAAGCACAACAAAAACCGTCGAACGTTCGATCAAGCGAAGCTGAGAAAACACAAAAAATGGTGCTGGCACTCTAAAGATGCATCAGCTTTCATCTGACCTTTCGGTACTTATCACTTTATAAAAAGTCCCCAAGCAGTATTGGGCAGTATTACGGAAAATCTATAACACCCCCTCCCCGTCATGTGCCCTTACTATATAAAAATTACAAATACAAATAGTGATTATGATCCATGAAAAAAAACTTTTGAAATTATTCAAATGGACATTCTCTCTGAAAGGAAAAACTCTCAAAACATAAAAGTGGAGAATACACCAAAGAGGTTTTCTAAAAGCAAATTAAAATCTCGAAAGGAGACACACATGAAAAAAAAACAACCAGCCCCTTCAACACCTTCATCCGCAAGCGTTACTCAGATGGCGTCTCTATCGAATGAGGAAATTTTCAACAGAGTTCAAAGAGATCCATTGGTTCAATCTTGTGAAGAAGAAATCCAATATTGGTGCAAAATTGTTTTTGGCAACGCTTATGTTTTGCAGTACAGAATTGAAGACATGCAAAAAATTCCTGAGATAGGAGAAGAACTTTCATGGCAAATTTCAGAAAATCCTCACTTTTTTCATAAGCTTGCAGGCAGTCAAACCCTTGGCATAAAAAACAGTGCACGCAAAGAAGCTGAAGCAGGTATCTCTTCCCTGTGTAACGCCATTGAAACATATGCAGATACGGTAAAACAGGTAAGAAAAAGCATTGTACAAGCCCATCAAGCACAACAAAACCGCCAAGAACTTTCCTCTGAACCTTCTCAAGACTTGCAAAAACAGCAAAGCTTATCGAAACCTCCTAAACTACCTGAACACTCACCAGAAGACAGACATCAAGAATCTACTGAAAGCTCTATGCAAGCTAAATGGAACCGGCTTGGTGCTCGACCACGCACAGTGCCTCTCAGTCAAAAAACGCAAAAACAGCAAGAACAACTTGGTCTGCATCAACCTATTATGGAAGGTGATGGCAAAGAGGCTGCAAAAGTCAGCATGTCAGCAATTAAAGCAACGAAAGTTACAACAAAGTCCGAAGCATTGAAAGCAGTAGAACAGCTAATTCAACCCCCAAAAGTTGAAACCGCAAAAGTAGTTTCAGTGCCTCTCGCTCAAGAAGCGCAAAAAACACTTATTGAAAAGGAAACAATTCCATCTCTTACCAACGAAGAAGTTGCTTCAAAGATTCGAGAAAGTGAAGTCGTTAAAAGCAGCATGCAAAAAATTAAAACTTTGTGTGGTGTTGTTTATGGCAATCCCCATATTTTGGAAGGTAAAATGCCGAAGATGGGAATTCCAGTGACAAATAGAAATGTCGAGGAGTTAGAAAAGTTCGCGCGCCAAGTTGGAAGCTTTCCCTCCTCTTTTGGTCGGGTTGCCGGCTTCAGTTTTTTGGGGATAAAAAGTGGAGCACGTGCCCATGCTGAAGAGAATTTTTTGCCCTTAAGCCATGCTATTGTTAGTTACACACATAATGTAAAACAAGCAGAAAAAGACATTCTAGAAGCCCATTCTGGGAAACAAGAACGCTATGCACAGTCGGTAGAAACACCCAGTGAAGAAATACAAAATCTATTTTCTCTCACTCAAGAAGCGCAAAAAATGCTTATTGAAAAAGAAATAATTCCACCTCTTAGTTACGTGGACGTTGCTTCAAAGATTCGAGAAAGTGAAGTCGTTAAAAGCAGCAAGCAAAAAATTGAAACTTTGTGTAGTGTTGTTTATGGCAATCCCCGTATTTTGGAAGACAAAATGCCGAAGATGGGAATTCCAGTGACAAATAAGAATGTCGAGGAGTTAGAAAAGTTCGCGCGTCAAGTTGGAAACTTTCCATCCTCTTGTGGTAAGATCGTTGGCTTCAATTTTTTGGGGATAAAAAGTGAAGCACGTGCCCATGCTGAAGAGAATTTTTTGCCCTTAAGCCATGCTATTTTTAGTTACGCACATAGTGTAAAACAAGCAGAAAAGGATATTCTAGAAGCCTATTTTAAGGAACAAGAACGCTGTGCACAGTCGGTAGAAACACCCAGTGAAGAGATAACAAATCTATTTTCTTTCACTCAAGAACAACAGAAAGAAATTTTATCAAACTCTCCTAAACTAAGAACACAGGTAAAGGCTTATTCTCAAAAACTCCATAACCGTCTCTCACCAAGTGATCTTCAGGCTATAAGTGAAAGATCTCATACAAAACTTGCTGAAAGTCTTGGCACATCAGTAAATCAAGCAGAAGAAATTGCACAAATCCTCACACAAACAAAAGACGTTGTCCAGATTCTTCAACAGCAGGAAAAACTTGGTCTGTATCAATCTATCATGAAAGGTGATGGCAAAGAGACTGCAAAAGTCAGCATGTCAGCAATTAAGGCAACGGAAGTTACAACAAAGTTCGAAGCATCCAAAGCAGTAGAACAGGCAGTTCGACCGCCAAAAGTTGAAACCGCAAAAGTAGTTTCAGTATCTTTCACTCAAGAAACGCAAAAAATGCTTATTGAAAAAGAAATAATTCCACCTCTTAGTTACGTGGACGTTGCTTCAAAGATTCGAGAAAGTGAAGTCGTTAAAAGCAGCATGCAAAAAATTAAAACTTTGTGTAGTGTTGTTTATGGCAATCCCGATATTTTGGAAGGCAAAATGCCGAAGATGGGAATTCCAGTGACAAATAAGAATGTCGAGGAGTTAGAAAAGTTCGCGCGCCAGGTTGGAAACTTTCCATCCTCTTGTGGTAAGATCGTTGGCTTCAGTTTTTTGGGGATAAAAAGTGAAGCACGTGCCCATGCTGAAGAGAATTTTTTGCCCTTAAGCCATGCTATTTTTAGTTACGCACATAGTGTAAAACAAGCAGAAAAGGATATTCTAGAAGCCTATTTTAAGGAACAAGAACGCTGTGCACAGTCGGTAGAAACACCCAGTGAAGAGATAACAAATCTATTTTCTCTCACTCAAGAACAACAGAAAGAAGTTTTATTAACCTCTCCTGAACTGAGAACACAGGTAAAGGCTTATTCTCAAAAACTCTATGACCGTCTCTCACCAAGTGATCTTCAGGCTATAAGTGAAAGATCTCATACAAAACTTGCTGAAAGTCTTGGCACATCAGTAAATCAAGCAGAAAAAATTGCACAAATCCTCACACAAACAAAAGACGTTGTCCAGATTCTTCAACAGCAGGAAAAACTTGGTCTGTATCAATCTATCATGAAAAGTGATGGCAGAGAGACTGCAAAAGTCAACATGTCAGCAATTAAAGCAACGCAAATGACAAAAAAGATCACATCATTAAAAGCAGTAGAACAGATAGTTCGACCGCCAAAAGTTGAAACTGCAAAAGTAGTTTCTATGAGTAGATAAGCATACCTGAAACTGTGTTTATATGGTCCCTTTGTGCGATTGTTTTGTGTAGATTGTCGAAGAGATGTTGTTTAATCATAAAAATTGACATTTCTCTTTTAAGTAAAGCTATAAAAATAACGTAAAGGTGGAGAGTGCACAAAAGAAGCTTTCAAAAACAAATATTGCTATTGAGAAAGCTTGAAAGGAAATATCTATGAAAAAAACCAAACGAACCATTCTTTATTTCTTATAGCAAAAGAATCGATACAAACCCGCCAAGAAATTGATGTAAAAACTCATGAAAAAATAAATTCAGCATCAAAGAATTTCTGTTATTCTAAGAGTAAAGTACTCAAAAATAAGCATGGGATCAAAGAGGCAAGCGCTTTAAAGAAACAATGTATCTATGATGTAAAAAAGCAATGGCCAGACTGCGCTGAAAACCACTACCAGAACAGTTTAATTTTGCATCCCTAAAACATATGCATCACAGCCTCTTTAAAAATAGGTTTGAATGGGCTGGACAGACTCGTAACCTCTCCTTTACATTTGCAAATGGTAGTACTACCTTTACACAAGTCATAAAAGAAAAAGAATTGACAAAACCTTTTACCGCCGGAAGAGAAGTCCAAAGAAAACTAAACAAATTAAATAAAATGCTTGTAGAAAAGAATAATTTAAAAGATTTAACCCGCCAAGCATCTGTTTAAAATGACCCTGAAATGGTTACACAGCTAAACTATACACTCCCTTTCAGAGCAAACCAATAAAGCACATAACAAATGTTCTTTCAAAATTTAGGCAAGGTGCAATCCAAAAGCGAGACTTTTCTCAATGCTGACAAACTCATTTCACGCCAATACCTTTGAATAGTATAAAGATAAAGCGATTGAGCACCACAATTTTTACACTTATGAAGGAGCAAGGAGGTACCCTTATTCTCTTTGCCAGCTCAAAATGTTGCGACAGCCCTTGTATTGAGACAATTCATTAAAAGGCATTTTCACCTCTTTTCTTTAAGTGTTTTTACCCAATACGCTAGCCCCACTTACGATAGCCAAAGAAATAGTTTTTTTAATTCAACATAAACAAGTTTGCAATGAGAGAACCTTACGATATTCAGGTTTCTCATTCAACACGCAAAACGGTGATTTATTTCTATAAATCAATATCTTACAATTTATTAGTGGCACATTGAAGCGTTTTAGATCATTTATGAATACTCTTCGAAACTATATTTCTATTTTAGAAGAGTTGAAGGATAAAAAGAACAAGTTTGGCGTTCTCTTTTCGCTGCTGTTCCTTTTAACCACTGCCATAGAAGTGTGCAAACTAATCCTCTTCAGCAACAGAGCAAAAAGCTCCCATCCCTCGCTTATCCGAAAAAAATGAAACAAGGCACAAACATGATAAGCTTGCATGAAATATACACTTGCTTTGGACTATCCTCATTAAACGTGGTTATTGGAAATACGACACACAACTGATAAAACGAACGATAAGCCAGCTTCCGCAATTCCCTGTGCCTTTTTTCTCTTTATCGCACTATTCTATCTCTTCAGCTTAAGAAAAAAGAATATTGATTGTTTTAGCGAAGCAAGACAAAATATAAGAAAGCAATAATAAATACAGCTTAAAGAGCATAAAAGCCCTCTTGTTGATAGAAGGATAAACACCATCGTACAACGCTTTAAAAATGTGGTATTATATTGGCACGCTAATCAAATTTTTACAATCTAAAATGATTTTATTGATTTTTTCATTCCCTCTCTTTTATGACAAACCAGATATATTTTTATGATCCTGATTAAAAAATTTGCAACCGTTGCTTCTGGAACCCTGATGAGCCGTATTTTTGGCTTTGTTCGTGAAATGCTAATGGCAGCAGCCCTTGGAACTGGTCCTGTTTCCGATGCCTTTAACGCTGCTTTTCGTTTTCCTAACACATTCCGTCGTTTTTTTGCTGAAGGAGCCTTTAATGCGGCTTTCGTTCCTCTTTTTGCAAAAAGAATCACTGAAGATGGTCAAGAAACTGCATGCAAATTCGCAGAAGAGGTATTTGGCGTTCTCTTCTCACTGCTGCTCCTTTTAACCATCGCCATGGAATTAAGCATGCCTTTTTTGGTACGAACCATTATCGCTCCAGGTTTTGCAGAGGATGCCACAAAATTTAACGCTACGATTCATTTTACAGCAATCATGTTCCCCTATTTAACTTGTATGTCTTTAGCAGCTATGATGGGAGGAATGCTCAATGCCTTGCGACGCTATTTTATCGCAGCCATTGCTCCCCTCTTTTTAAATATTATTTTGATTAGCGTGCTCGCCTATGCTTGGATCTATCAGCTTGACACTTGGCATATCGGCTTAAATCTTTCTTGGGGAGTCTTGGCCGCAGGGCTTCTCCAACTCACCTTGATTGCGGCTGCACTACGTCAAAGTGGAATGAAAATTTTCCTCCGCCGTCCCCGTTTCAGCTCCAATGTTCGCAAACTTTTAACGTTAGCATTCCCTGCTGCTATTACAGGAGGGATTACACAAATCAATTTGTTAATTAATACCAATATTGCCTCTAGTCAATCAGGTGCCGTATCCTCTTTGATGTATGCCGATCGCCTTTATCAATTGCCCTTAGGAGTGATAGCAATTGCTATTGCGACCGTTCTTTTACCAGAATTAACAAGAGCCCTTCGCAGCAAAAATCACAAAGAAACTCATAATTTACAAAACCGCTCTATTGAATTAACTCTGTTATTAACGCTCCCCGCATCTGTGGCATTTTTAATACTCTCCACCCCCATTGTTAGTTTACTTTTTGAACGTGGGCAATTTACCAGTTTGTCAACACACTATGTTGCCCAACTGCTTAAACTTTATGGGCTAGGACTTCCCGCTTTTGTCCTAATAAAGATCTTTATTCCTAATTTCTTTGCCCATGAAGATACAAAAACACCGATGATTATCACAGGCATTTGCGTTTTCATCAATATCAGCCTAGCCTTAATATTATTTCCAATTTTGTCAGCACGGGGCATTGTCATTGCTGAAATTACCTCTGGATGGATGAATGCACTGTTGCTTTGGACTATTCTCATTCAACGTGGCTATTGGAAATACGACATACAACTGATAAAACGAATAACATGTTTGATTATCACCACTCTTTTAAATACTATAGCCCTTTATTACGTCTTTGATGTGATTGACTTTTTGTCTTTCCCTTTATCCTCACAAGCATCGTTTTTCTTGCGTGCTTCCACCTTGGCAGGGATAATGGTTGCCATACTCTTGGTACACTGTTTCGCCTATTTTTTACTGGACACCCGTTCCTTTTTCCTCACCCTCAAAAACTTTAAAAAACGCCTATAAATATTTTGTCTTGCTTTCAGCAAGAGGCTTTGTCAAAAAAACATAAAACAAATAACTTTACTAAAGAAAGAACACTCCTATGGACACCTTCACACCACTTGTCTTTTCCGGAGTACAACCGAGTGGTCACTTACATCTTGGCAATTATCTTGGAGCCATCAAGCATTGGGTTGAACTGCAAACGTCCTATAATTGTCTGTACTGCGTTGTTGATATGCATGCCCTCACCGTTAATCCGGATCCACTTGCCTTGCGTGAATCTACCAGAGCAGTTACAGCAGCCTTTTTAGCTGCTGGTATTGATCCAAAAAAACACATTATTTTTAATCAATCTCAAGTTTTTCAACATGCCGAACTCGCATGGATTCTAAATTGTATCGCCCGTATTGGTTGGCTCCAGCGCATGACACAATTTAAAGATAAAGCAGGAAAAGATCGTGAAAAAGCATCCCTTGGACTTTTTGCTTATCCAAGTCTGATGGCTGCCGATATTTTACTCTATCGTGCCACACATGTTCCAGTGGGCGAAGATCAAAAACAGCATGTTGAACTCACCCGTGATATTGCTCAAAAATTCAATAATGATTATGCACAGCGTATTGTAGATTTAAACTTTTCTGTTACAATGCAAATGGGTGAGGAAAAAAAACAAGTTTTTTTCCCTCTTCCAAAGGCGCTGATAGGGGATACAGCTATGCGCGTTATGTCGTTGCGCGATGGCACAAAAAAAATGTCGAAATCGGATCCTTCCGATTTTTCGCGCATTAATCTAACAGATGATGCTGATCTTATCGCAAAAAAAATACGCAAAGCAAAAACGGACTCCGCCCCTCTTCCCGACACGCTTGCAGCCTTAGAAGAACGGCCAGAAATCGATAACCTGCTTGGTATTTATGCTGCCTTTGCACAAATAAGCAAAGAAAAAGCTCTTTCAGAGTTTTCCGGACAACAATTTTCGCTTTTTAAAACAACCTTAGCTGACCTTGCTGTCGAGAAGCTTGCACCAATCACCCAAGAACTCCGTCGACTTCATCAAGAAAGTAGTTATATTGACTCTGTTTTGCACGATGGTGCACAACGTGCCAGTGCATTAGCAGAAAAAAATATGAAAAAAGTCCGTGAAATTGTTGGATTTTTGCACAATATATGAACCAATTAAGCTGAAGCTGTAAGGGTAAAGAATTTGTCTGCAAAAAATAGAGAAAACCTCAGGATTTCTAAGCAAAACAAAGCGAAAACAAATCACAAGCGGAAAATTTTAGTCATTATCGATGAGACACCAGAATGTCGGCGCGCTGTCGCCTTTGCTGCACAGCATGCCCAAAATACTAAAAAAACATTGGTACTACTCTGTATTGTTGATAGTGTAGAATTTCAACATTTTTTGGGCGTCAACAATGTTATGCGAACAGAAGCAATACAAACTGCCCATAAAGTTTTAGGAGAAATTGCCAGTGATGTACGCACTACGCATTCCCTTGAAACGCAAATAACTGTGCGTGAAGGCAAAAAAATTGATGAGATTGCCAAACTGATTGACGAAGATAAGCAAATTGCACTTATTGTTTTAGCTGCCAGTGAACATACAGAAGGACCCGGACCGCTTGTGCAATTAATTGGCAATCGGGGAACAGCTTTTTCAATCCCTGTTATCGTTATTCCAAGTAATCTCGCTGATGAAGATATTGAATCCATTGCCTAAAATAGTGTATTCTTCATTCAAGAAGCGCCCTGATCCATCCCATAAAAGGAGAGTCTATGTTTATTCAAACTGAAACCACACCAAACCCTGCAACACTGAAATTTCTGCCAGGTTGTGTGGTACTTTCCGAAGGTGTGTTAGAATTTCGTGACAGTGAAGAAGCTGCTAAAAATTCCCCTTTAGCAGCCAAACTGTTTAATATTCCAAATGTCAATGGTGTTTTTTTTGGCTATGATTTTATTACCGTGAGCAAAAAAGAGGGAGAGTGGCAACATCTCAAACCAGCCATTTTAGGTACTATTATGGAACATTTTCTGTCTGGTGATCCGGTTATCAATACCAATGCCACAAGACAAGCACAAACGCACGCCCTTAACGAAGAATTTTATAACGAAAAAGACGCCGATATCGTCTTAACAATTAAGGAACTCCTTGAAACACGTATTCGCCCAGCCGTTGCCAATGATGGTGGAGATATTACTTTTCGCGGATTTGAAAACGGTATTGTCTACCTCAATATGCGCGGTGCTTGCGCCGGATGTCCCTCTTCAACCGCAACGCTAAAACATGGTATTGAAAATCTTTTACGCCATTTTATTCCAGAAGTTGTAGGTGTTGAAGCCATGCCTCAATAAACAAATGAGATCTGATAAAAGAGTGCTTAAAAGCACAAACGCCATAGCGGCCTTAGCTGGCTTACTGTCGAAGTACAAAACACCACAGTATTGAACATGATTGCTACGAATAAGTCAGTCTCCGATAAATCTCATCACTCCTATACAACACTAGAGACGATCTCTTTAAAGAGAATGAAAAGTAAATTATTTCCTAAAATAAGCCCCTCAACTGTGTACCTACATTTTACCAAACAAGCGATGTTTCAAACATTGTAACCAATTAAACTTTTTTCACGAATTCCGACTTTAAGCCAATTTGGCCCATTCCAGGGATTTTGCAATCAATATTATGATCTCCATCCACAAGGCGAATATTTTTCACCTTCGTACCACTCTTAAGAACGGATGCAGCACCTTTAACTTTAAGGTCTTTGACCACAATAACATTATCTCCGTTTGCCAAAATCTGGCCATTGGCATCAACGATATTGGAAGCAGAAGTATCTTCGTCCTTTTGTGGCCACTCATGTGCACACTCAGGACAAACAAAATTTTCACCCTCTTCATAAGTATAAAGGCCGCCACAATGAGGACATTTGGGGTATTGGTTCATACATTCTCTCTTTTGTTTAAGCAAAATCATTCCTCTAAGCTTTCATAGAGTAAGAAGTGCTTACTGTCCATTGCTAAAGCAAAACAGCTAGCAAATACAGCATTTTACCCTAGAACTCTGAAGAATGAAACATACCACAATAAATGAGAACAAAATTTACAAAATACCGCGACAAAACATTCTCAAAAAAAAATGCTTTCCATAAAAATACTTAGTTTGAGCAAAAAAGAAAAAGCATAAGAGAAACACAACACCTGATAGCACAATAACGATACATCTTTGAGACACATAAAAACAAGCTCTACGAACAGTTTCAGCTTTTGATGCCAGATAGGAATGAGCGTATTAGGTCTCTCTATTTGTGTAATTGTCTGAAATGGGTATACAGCCTAAGTTGGGAAGAATATAAAGCCGTAAAGGTAAAAACCAGCTTCCATCTTTACACTCTCCTTTTAATTTGGCTTTACAACTTTCAAAAACACCCACGATACTGTCTTTTAAAGAGTGGAGTATGCGCATTGCCTCACGCTTTTGTTTCTCACGTTCTTTAATGGGGCTACGCCTCTCATGAAGAACAGAACGCTACTGTGTCGTGCATGCACGCATTTGTTAAAAAAAACATCTCTTAAAGCACCCAAACCCATTTCACGACAGCGCCCATAAAAAGCCCATGAAAGGTATAACGGTAAAGCCATTGTGCCCCCCTCTTTACACTTAATGAAGGAGCAAATCGGCACCATCATTCTCCTTTGCCAGCTCAAAATCTTACACCTGCCCTTGCATTAAGACGGTTCATGAAAGGCATTTTTATGTTTTTCTTTATGAAGTTCCTACACGTCATCCCTGCTTGTGACGTGCAAACAAGTGATTTTCATTGATTCACTTTAAGAGGGTTTATAATGAGAGAATCCTACGATATTCGCAGCTTTTATTCAATATATGAATGAGTGAATTATTCTTATAAATCAATGTCTTGTCTACCACGAAATCACATAAAAGCCAGAAAATCGTAAAAAATGGAGAAATTTGATAAGAGACAGGAAAAACCTACAAAAAAACGGGCCAGAGAGGCCCGTTTTCTTTTATCTTTATCAAGGGCTTAGAAATCCATTCCGCCCATTCCACCCATTCCGCCACCAGGCATTGGAGGCACTGGTGTGTCTTTCTTTGGAACTTCAGCAACCATTGCTTCTGTTGTAATGAGAAGGCTAGCAATTGAGGCAGCATTCTGAAGAGCAGAGCGCACAACCTTCACAGGATCAACGATTCCCAAAGCAATCAAATCACCAAATTCACCGGTTGCGGTGTTGTAACCAAATGTATCTGCATTGTTTTCAAGCACTTTGCCAACGATAATCGCTGCTTCTTCACCGGCATTGGTAGCAATTTGGCGTGCTGGCGCTTGGAGTGCACGACGAACAATATTGATACCAGCTTCCTGATCAGGATTGCTTCCTTTAACAGTCAGGGCATTTGCTGCACGCAACAATGCGGTTCCACCACCGGCAACAATACCTTCTTCCACAGCTGCACGTGTTGCGTTCAAGGCATCATCAACACGATCTTTCTTTTCTTTCACTTCAACTTCTGTTGCTCCACCAACACGGATAACAGCAACACCTCCAGCGAGTTTAGCAAGTCTTTCTTGCAATTTTTCACGGTCATAGTCAGAAGTTGTTTCTTCGATCTGTACCTTGATTTGGTTGACGCGCGCATTAATTTCGCTCTTTTGTCCAGCACCATCAATAATCGTGGTATTTTCTTTAGAAATATTGACTTTCTTTGCACGACCAAGCATATCCAAAGTGACATTTTCCAATTTAATGCCAACATCTTCAGAAATAACCTGTCCGGATGTTAAGATTGCAATATCTTCTAACATGGCTTTACGGCGATCACCAAATCCTGGAGCTTTCACAGCAGCAATTTTCAAACCACCACGCAGTTTGTTGACAACGAGCGTTGCCAAAGCTTCACCTTCCACATCTTCAGCGATAATGAGAAGTGGTTTACCAGACTGAACAACAGCTTCAAGTACTGGAAGCAAGGATTGGAGATTAGAGAGTTTCTTTTCGTGAATAAGAATGTAAGGATCATCAAGATCAGCCACCATTTTCTCAGCATTGGTGACAAAGTAAGGGGAAAGATATCCACGATCAAACTGCATTCCTTCAACGACTTCTAATTCCGTTTCAGCAGTTTTTGCTTCTTCAACGGTAATGACACCTTCATTGCCAACTTTTTCCATGGCATCAGCGATCATTTTGCCGATTTCAGCAGCACCATTAGCGGAAATTGTTCCCACTTGTGCAATTTCTGCTGAAGTTTGGATTTTTTTCGCTTTTTTGAAAAGATTTGCCACCACTTCATCAACAGCAGCATCGATACCACGTTTGAGATCCATTGGGTTCATGCCTGCAGCAACGGCTTTTACACCTTCTTGGACAATAGCCTGTCCTAAAACAGTTGCCGTTGTTGTTCCATCACCAGCAATGTCATTGGTTTTAGAAGCAACTTCACGCAACATTTGCGCACCCATATTTTCGAACTTATCTTCCAGTTCGATTTCTTTTGCAACGGATACACCATCTTTTGTAATGCGAGGCGCACCAAATGATTTATCGATCACCACATTGCGCCCTTTAGGGCCGAGTGTTACTTTAACAGCGTTAGCAAGGATATCAACGCCGCGCAACAAACGCTCACGCGCTTCACGGCCAAACTTGACTTCTTTAGCAGCCATTTAATTTCTCCTTGGAGTTATGTCCTAAATAGTAGAAAATGAAAAAAATTGAGAGGTTGGATTAACCCAAAATCCCCATAATGTCAGACTCTTTCATGATTAAAAGGTCTTCCCCATTAATCTTCACTTCGGTTCCAGACCATTTTCCAAACAAGATACGGTCCCCTGTTTTTACTTCTAAAGGCACACGCTTCCCATTGTCATCGAGAGCTCCATTACCAACAGCGATAACTTCACCTTCTTGAGGTTTTTCCTTCGCTGTATCGGGGATGATAATCCCACCAGCAGTTTTATTTTCAGATTCAACCCGACGGACAACAACACGATCGTGAAGTGGGCGGAATTGTATGTTAGCCATATTTTAAATCCTTAAAATTTAATATAAATGAATTAATCTTAAGTCTTTGTTAGCGCTCTTTAAGAAAGAGTGCTAACAATGACTGGAATATAAAATTGCCACTTCCTAATGTCAAGGATTCTCTCTAAAATAATTTCTCTTAGGAGACTTCAAAGCCTTGCCTCCTTTTTCTATTTCGCGTTATCTAATCTCTTTTATTAACCACTGAACACAAAAGGATCTAACCATGGTTGAAACACGTCAAGAAACGGATAGCTTTGGGACGATTTCAGTCCGTCAAGACCGTTATTGGGGCGCACAAACTGAACGCTCATTGCATAATTTTAATATTGGCATAGAAAAACAACCCCTCACCATCATCTATGCCTTAAGCCTTATCAAAAAAGCAGCAGCTGTTGTGAATATGGAAAAAGGCAAACTCGCAAAAAACATTGGAAAAGCCATCATTACTGCTGCCGATGAAGTGCTTTCCGGTGCATTTGACACGCATTTCCCCCTTTCTGTTTGGCAAACAGGTTCTGGAACACAAAGCAATATGAACGTCAATGAAGTGATCGCCAATCATGCCAATATGCTTTTGGGAGGAAAATTGGGTAGCAAAACACCTGTGCATCCCAATGATCACGTCAATATGAGCCAATCGTCAAACGATTCCTTTCCCACAGCACTTCACATTGCTACTACCCTACAAACGCGCCAACACCTCTTTCCTATCCTTGACGCACTTATTACCACTTTAAAGAAAAAAGAAGAAGAATTTGCCGATATCATCAAAATTGGACGTACTCATACCCAGGATGCCACACCCTTAACTTTAGCGCAAGAATTTTCGGGCTATCGCACTGCACTCGAAGCCAACCGCCAACGCATTGAAAATGCTCTTTGTGATGTTCAAATGCTTGCCCAAGGAGGTACAGCTGTTGGAACAGGGCTGAACGCACCGCAAGGCTTTGACATAGCTTTTGCGCAAACAATCAGTACATTTACAGGAATACCCTTTAAAACCGCTAGCAATAAATTTGAAGCCCTCGCTCATCATGGAGCTCTTGCGCATTTCCATGGTAGCTTAAATGCATTAGCAGCTGATCTGTTTAAAATTGCCAATGACATTCGGTTTTTGGGATCCGGTCCACGCTCAGGCTTGGGGGAACTAAGCTTACCAGAAAATGAACCAGGATCTTCCATCATGCCAGGCAAGGTTAACCCCACACAGTGTGAAGCAATGACCATGGTTGCTTGCCAAGTCTTTGGCAATCATACCAGTGTAACATTTGCCGCAAGCCAAGGGCATTTTGAACTCAACGTTTATAAACCTGTCATTGGCTACAATGTTTTACAATCGATTACGCTTCTTGGGGATTGCATGCGCTCTTTTGATCTTCATTGTATTCAAGGATTACGCGCCAATCGAGTTCACATTCATTCTCTCATGGAACGTTCTCTCATGTTGGTGACAGCGCTTGCACCAGAAATTGGCTATGAAAAAGCTGCCGCAATTGCCAAAGCAGCGCATAAAAATGACACAACTTTGCGTACCGAAGCACTCAAACTAGGAGTTTCTGGAGAAGATTATGATCGGTTGGTTGATCCCAAAAAGATGATCCATCCACAATAAGGAACAAGGTACAAATCTTCTTGAAACAACCCTTTTTGTAAAAACATCGGACTATCCCATAGTCCGATGTTTTTGTATGTTAAATAGTTTACCATCCTCTCTTGCAAAAATCTGTTAAATGTAACCTTTTGCAAAACTTGGAGAACTTTTGATCCTGGGCATATTGACATAGAAAGTTTTTATATTTCTCATACCAAAGGCATAAGAGTGCCTTCCTTTGTTATCTGATCAAGCCCCAAAAATAATAATGAATTTTTTATTTGTTAAATAAGAGCCTCGAATACAAAAATATTTTCTCATTTCAAACCCTCGTATTCAGAAGCAATAAAAATCATTCGCTTGCATATCATAAGCAAGATGAGTATGTCGATAAAAACCATTGAACATGAGAAATAAAATACCTCTCATAAACCATCTCAATACAACGGATATCGCAACATTTTGAGGTTGGCAAAAAGAATAATGCTGCTGGCTTATACCTTACACAAAAGGTGGTGGCATCCAATAGATCTTGGATTATCCTCACGGATAACATCATGAAATGAGCTGAGAAGTAACAGAAGATATCTCTTTAAAGCAAGGGTGTGCATAAAAAACACAATGGTGCGCTGTTTTTCATGGGAAGCCATTCCCCCATTAAAGAATGCAATAAACAAAAATATGAAGCAATGTGCGCCCTCTATATGATTTTAAAAACTTTCATTCTGATCAGAGATCAATTGTAAAATTGCCCTTTGTTTGACTGAGGTGAGAATTCGAAATCTTTTGAGCAGTAGGTATTCCTCTCTGCTCGAGATGATTTCATCATGCTGGATAAGGTGCTCTTGTTGTGTGAAGAGATCAGCATAAAAAAGGCAATAGGAACACTCAAAATATCAGCAATTTCCTTTAAACGCCCTGCACTCACACGATTTAATCCTGTTTCATATTTTTGAATTTGTTGAGGGCTGACCTTCAAGTGGTCAGCTAATGTTTTTTGAGACATTTTCAGCATTTTTCGCCGAAAACGAATTTTTTTACCAACAAAAATGTCATTATGAAGATTTTTGTCTTGACGAAGATTTCTCGCTTGCATCTTCCCCCCGCCGGTTGCGAGCGCCCTCGCATTGGTATTCCGGGAGCTTGAAAGTACTGAACCTAAATCAGCTTTTTTTGCTTTTAGTGCTTGTGGCACCTGGACATAGCAAAATCTCCCGGAATCCCGGGACACCCACATCAGTGGGTTCATTTTTATGTATTAAGCTTTCGGGCTTGTTTTCCCTATTGGTCGTTGCGTATGCGACCAAAACATCTTTTAAGTCATAAAGGAATTTCAGGGGATTTACAATAACAATTAAAACAGTTTTGTTTTTATGAGAGGCGACGTGTTTTTCATTCAATCAAAAACAATGAGAAAAGGAGAGACTTCGGAATTTTCGAAATAGTTTAGCTATTTTGCGCATTGGATATTGCTTGCTAAAGCAAATAAAAGTGTTTTGCTTTGCTAAGTAAAAGTATGGATTGATCGCCTTTATCTTTATAAGTCGTTTAACTTTATAACTTGAGTAAAAATTTTGAATATTGGACTATGTTATCATCAAAACTCTCTCCTTGAGCAGCAAAAAACCGTTATAAGCGGAATTGCTGTCGAGTAAAAATCGCTTAAAATTTTAAGCTGAAAATACACTATACTTCTTATGAAGTGCCCTGAGAAACTCTCTCATATGAAGCGTTCGAAAAGAAAATGATGGTGCCAAATTGCTCCTTCATGTCTTTCATAAGCGTAAAGTTGAGAATATAGATTTACTATTATACCCCCCTTCACGGAGGGCACCATTAAAGAGGTTTAAGTGCATTAAGACATGTTTTTTACAGCAAACACATTCATAAACAATACAACAACATTCTATTTTAGGGATTCTGTTTTGTGTGAAGGACATGCTCCATAAGATACATGAAAAACAAAAGCATAAAGCAATGTGCAATTTCTACTCTTTAAAAGAGATCGCTCTAGATAGTTTTGAAAATCGTAAAATCGAAGAAACGAAGAAGCGTAAAAATAAGCTGCTTAGTTTTCATTTGCGTATAACGCTATAGCGTTAAAGAAACGTATCTTACCGAGCGCTGTTTAAAAAAATTAAAGAAATTTTTATGCATAAAAAGGACACGACTTTACGCACAAAAGCATTCAAATTTGAGGATTGGTAAGGATTATAACCGTAAGCCGAATTCCCAAAAGAAGATTGATTTGCAAGAAATACCCAAGAGATAAAAGAATGTCTGCTTCCTCAGGATAGCTCCTTATGTTTATATGAGAACATCGCAGTGTTCACACTCACGGTCTTGTTACCAAAAATAGAATATTGTTTTTTTGAAAATCAGATTGTGAACGCTTCTCTATAAGCGAACGAAACCTTCCAGAAAATAAGGTTTAGAATCCCCCATCATGGGAGAAAAAATTAACTATCTGTAACAGCAAATATGACTCTACAACCCGGCTTACCATCATACTCTTTGCCAGACTTCCAATGTTGCGACAAGCCCTTGATATTTGAGACGATTCATAAGAAGCATTTTTACCCCTTTAGTTCTTGTCCTTAACAGTTTTTACCCACACGCTACTTCCACTTATGACGTGCAAACAAGTGTTTTTAATTGATTCAATCTGAGAAGTGCTTGTGATAAGAGAAGCTTACTGTATTCGAAATTCTGATTAAAGTTGAAAAATGATGATTTATCATTATAAACTAATGTTTTTTACCAGAAAGAGACAATGTGAAACCGTTCTCTATGTGATAACATCAGGCTGTGTGCGCCTCAAATGTTGTTTTATGTTTAATAATTGAAAGGCTGCCTGTTGTACAGGCTGAAGCACTTTTTGTGGATCTTGATTATGTTTACGGGGATCGCCCTCAAACTGCTCAAAATAAAGGCGTAAGGTAGCGCCTACTGTTCCTGTCCCCGATAAGCGTACCACGAGTCGTGCTCCATTTTTAAAAAAAATACGCACACCCTGCCCAGTACTGATGCTTTGATCAACAGGATCATGATAAGTAAAATCGTCTGCTTTTTCGACAGAGAGTCCCGCAATTTCGCTTCCTGGTTTTGGTAAATATGCACGTAATGCATTGATGATTGCGGAAGCTTTACATGTTTCTACTTCTTCATAATCATACCGTAAAGTGTAAAAGCGCCCATAAGTGCGCCAATGCTGCTGCACAATTTGTGCCACAGTTTTTCCTGTCACCGCTAAAAGATTCAACCAAAATAACACAGCCCATAAACCATCTTTTTCGCGGATATGATTAGAACCTGTACCAAAGCTTTCTTCACCACAAAAGGTCACGTAGCCAGCATCCAAAAGCGTTCCAAAAAACTTCCACCCGGTTGGTGTTTCAAAAAAGTTTAATCCTTTTTTTTCAGCAACCAAATCAGCCGCACGCCCTGTTGGCATGGAGCGAGCAATCCCCACAATCCCCTGCCGATACCCCTTAATCAGATGGGCATGATCAACCATAATCGCAAGAGAATCAGAAGGTGTAACAAATTGCCCACGCCCCATAATGAGATTACGATCTCCATCCCCATCAGAGGCAGCACCAAGATCAGGTCCTTGATCCGACATCACTAAATCATAAAGAGCCTTAGCATGAAGCAAATTGGGATCTGGTGGCTTCCCTCCAAAATCTGGCAAAGGAACGCCATTGACCACCGTTCCTTCAGAAAACCCTAAGCATTTTTCAAAAATTTCATGCGCATAAGGCCCTGTTACCGCATGCAATGCATCAAAACGCAAAGTGAGCCCTTCTGCAACAGCCTTGGCAATACAATCAAAATCAAAAATCTCCTGCATCAAAGCGACATAATCGGCGACAGGATCAATTATATCAATCTGCATGGGTCCTAAAAAAGTTGTACCTTCTCTTTCTAAATCAATATCTGGTACCTCCATAATCCGATAAGAAGAAAGACGCTTAGATGCTGCAAAAACAGCATCACATAAAGAAGCGGGAGCAGGACCACCATTGGCAATATTGTACTTGATGCCACAATCTCCCTCTCTTCCCCCAGGATTGTGACTTGCTGAGAGAATAATACCACCATAAGCATGATATTTACGAATAAGATGTGAGACAGCTGGCGTGGAGAGCAGTCCCTCTTTTCCGACTTTAACACAAGCAACACCATGAGCAGCGGCCATTTTCAACACAATTTGAAGAAGGTTGCGGTTAAAATAGCGTCCATCTCCTCCAAGAATAAACAGTTTTCCCTCAACAGACCCAATGCTGTTAAAAAGAGATTGAATAAAATTTTCAACATAATGGGGCTGTTGGAAAACCGACACTTTTTTGCGCAAACCAAACGTTCCAAGTTTTTGATCATCAAAAGCCTTAGTCAAAACTGTCATGAGAGTCATGGAAGCACCTTCATAATGTTTTGCTCGATTTTAGAGTGAAGTTCCACCAAAGTCGACTATTAATTCTACTTGACGCGGCAGTGAAATATTTGCAAACTTGTCCAAAAAGGGGACTCTTTAAGACGTCCTTTTCAATGTGTTTTTAAAGATGAAAATCACTTTTAAAACACGATTCCCATAAAAAATACAGGAGCATAATTATGATAAGAAAAACAGTTCCCAACACCACTTTCCATACACGTGTACGCGATGAATCAATTGGTGGAGATAATCCTTATCGATGGCAAGAGGTGAACAGCGATGCATATTTTAAAGGGAAACGAGTTATTCTTTTTTCTCTTCCTGGAGCTTTTACCCCTACTTGCTCAACCTTTCAGCTTCCTGATTTTGAAAAACTCTATGATGAATTTAAAAAAGTTGGCATTGATGAAATTTATTGCCTTTCCGTCAATGATGCTTTTGTCATGAACGCTTGGGGAAAAGCACAAGGTATTAAAAACGTAAAATTAATCCCTGATGGCTCAGGTGAATTCACACGAAAAATGGGTATGCTGGTTGCTAAAGACAATGTTGGTTTTGGAATGCGCTCATGGCGCTATGCTGCTGTGATCAATGATGGTGTCATTGAACATTGGTTTGAAGAACAAGGTTTTTCAGATAATTGCGCAACAGATCCTTATGAAGTCTCCTCACCACAAAACGTTTTAAAAACCCTAAAAGGCTAATTTCCAACCAAATACACGCATTTTAAACAAAACTTCACGGCACAACTTTCTTCGCAAAGGAATTTGTGCTGTTTTTATTTTACGAATTTTGAATTGCAAAACCTGTTAAGCCGCGATGTCTTCACCACCAAAACATGACAGCTCATCATAGCCCCCACTTCTTTACACAAACCCAAAAACAATTTTTATCCATCATCATCGAAAGCAGCAAAGAATAACACCATTTCAAAAACCGGCTTCGTATAATAATCCACCACACATTTCTGAAGAATCAATATTGATCAAGTAATTTTCAAAGTTTTTGCAAAGCAACTATCAAGCTGTGTAATACTATTGAAAGACCTGTTGCTGAAATTTTTCAGCACCAAAACATCCTATCAGCTCATCATAGCGCCTGTTTACTTCTAAAATCCAAAAACAATTTTTTATCTATTATCATCGAAAACAGCAAAGAATAATACCATCTTGAAAACTGGTTCCGTATAACAATTCAATCTACATATCTCTGAGGATTAACTTTGATGCAATTGTGATAACCAGTTGTCTTAAATTTTATTTTTTAAGAGTATTCATTTTAAGAGTTAATTTCTTTTAAAAAATAACTTTTACAGTAGTTGTTTATTCGAGTATTCTGTCGCAAATACTGCATTCGTTTCTTCAGACTCATTGAATGCAAAATTTTCATCACATTCAGGAAACCAGACAATATCTAGAATTATGAAATAACAATCTTTTTTGTTTCCTTCGCTACAATCTTTTTACATTCTCCTTCATTAATACTTTCTTTAAAAGTTTCAAAATCAAGATATTGCGGTTCTTCGGTTAAAAAGTTACAGATCAAAAATTCATTGAGAATACCATGATCCAATATTTTCTGCTTAAACCATAAATTCACATCATCCTCATCTAACATTTTACCCACTTGCCACAACATAACAAAAAGCTTTTCAAAACAATAAATGAGAACTCAAGAAAGAATCATAGGCCACCTCTCGAACGTTCATGAGACAGTGATTTTGGTGAGATCTGCAAATCTGAAGTTTAAAAGAGAAAGTGCAAATGATTTTCCAATATTCTCTGTTTTTCAAGAATAAAAGAGGTTCTTTCATAGAACACGGTAAAATCGTATTACCCCATTGTATTTCTCCATTAATACGTTGAGTTTATAAAAAATAAATATTATCAACTAGTTACTGTTTTAACAGCTTACAATTTATCCAAATATCCTCCTGTAAAAAATTGTCTGATTAAAGTTATTCTATTGTTTTGTGAAGCTTTAAAAAAGTTTTCTAGAATAAAATACTCTCGACTTCTCTCCTCTTTTGCTCGTGCTAAATTTTGTGCTTCTACAAGAAAATACAGAGAATCTAATGCCAGCAAATGAGAGTACAAAGACACCGCTTTTAAAAGCATCCACGCACTGTCTTTTAAATAATGAAGACTATGTATTACTTCATATTTTTGTTTATCGGGTTCTCTTTAATAGAATCATATCCCTCATACAAAACAGAACACCATTGTGTTGCCAATTCACATGCTTGTTTTAAAGAAACATTTCTCAAGGCTTCTAAGCCTATTTTATAACAGCGACCGTGAATGTGGTAAAGCGTATAAGCTCATTTGAACTGTCAATATTTTTATCAACTATTGACTAATCAATTTTTTTGAATGTGATGATATAACCACCTCAAATTTCTCTTATATTTTGGTTCACTAAAATGCTCTTATCACACTCTCAAAAGAATTTATTTTAAACGAAAGACACACCAACGCCTGATGGTCGAATGGACATTTTTAAATCCTTTCATAAAGATAAAAGGAAATGGGTTTATATGGCCCATTTTTTATGCTTCTTCTGGTTCTGAGATAATTTTGCTGTTTCTTGCAGTTTTTTATATGATTTTTCCTTTTTAGGTTTTTTACGTCTTTATCGCTGATGCAAATAGATCTTGCTCTTTCTTCATGCTTTTCTTTTCTGCAATGAAGTGTTTTATTGTGTTATGCCGTAAAACACTGTTATTTAGAGCGATGATATAAGATATTAAATTTAGCCATGTGGTATTTTTATTGGCGAGTGTAGTAAATATTCAGAGCATGACTTGCCTGGAGAACGTTGTGAAGTGAAGCCCATGGGTAGAAGCCAAGGGAAATCCGCTAAACAAGAAGTCGAGCTATTTACAGACCAGTTGTGGTAGAAACTTTTGTCTTTTAGGGTGGAGAGGAAGTAAAAAGATACCCAGCATCTAAACAGCACTCTTTAAGTACGCATCGTCTAAAATTAAAAAGCATTCACATTAAAGAAGAGAGGCTACCTTTTAAAAAAGACGCATGAATGCTTATGAGCAGAGAGTATAGCACCCTAGAGCATAAATTTAAAAACTTTCATTCTGATCAGAGATTAATTGTAAAATTGCTCTTTGTTTTACTGAGGTGAGAACTCGAAATCTTTTTAAAAGCAGGTATTCCTCTCTGCTCGAGATGATTTCATCATGCTGGGTGGGGTGCTTTTGTTGTGTTAAGAAATCGGCATAAAAAAGGCAATAGAAACATTCAGGATATCAGCAATTTCCTTTAAACACCCCGCGCTCACACGATTTAATCCTGTTTCATATTTTTGAATTTGTTGGGAGCTTACCCTCAAGTGGTCAGCCAATGTTTTTTGAGACATTTTCAGCATTTTTCGCCTAAAGCGAATTTTTTTGCCCACGAAAATGTCATTATAAAGATTTTTTGCTTGATGAAGATTTTTGGCTTGCATTTCCCCCACCGGTTGCGAGCGCCCTCGCATTGGTATTCCGGGAGCTTGAAAACACTGACCTCGAATCAGCATTTTGCTTTTAGTGCTTGTAGCACCTGGACATAGCAAAATCTCCCGGAATTTCGGAATACCCACATCAGTGGGTTCATTCTTATGTATCGAGGTTTCGGGTTTTCAAGGCTCTATTGGTCGTTGCGTACGCGACCAAAATACCTTTTAAATCATAAAGTAATTGCAGAGGATTTACAATGCTTGGTCTTAAAGAAGCTAAAAAAATTGAAACAGCTTTTCTTAATGGATCATTTTTGAAGAAGAGAGGTGGTCGCTTCTTAAACTGTTAATAACTGCTTTCTAAAATTACGATATCCGACCCGCTTTTATTGAGGAGGCGAACAAGACTCGATTCTTAAAGTCAAGACCCTCCCTATGAGGCGCCTAACAACCTCCTTAACCAATAACCAAATGGCTTATTTTATCCTTCTTACGTTACGCGGTTGTGAAATCATGATTTTCTAGGGAGAGATTCTCATGGCACTGAAACGGCATCTTAAAAAGGCATCCCCATAAAAAAATGATAATGCATTGAGTATAGATATGATGATAAAAATTAAAAAATATTTCATCATTTTTCTATTCTAGATGATTGCTAAAATTGTATTTGCAATAATATTATTTGTTTCAACTTCATCAAATTGAAAATTGTGTTCACAAGAGAGTTACCTATCTCACATTTTGATAATATATTGATTTATAAAGATAAATTATTATTTTTAACTTGAATTCGTTCTTCAAATATCGTAAGCTTTTCTCATTTCAAAGCTGTTTATAATAGTAAAGCAATCAAAACTATTTGCTTGCACATAAAAAATAGGGTGGGCGTGTAGGTATCCGTAAAGAAAGAAATAAAAATGCCCTCTCATGAACCGTCTTAATGCAAAGGCTGGTGCAACATTTTGCGCTGACAAAGAGAATGATGGTGCCGGCTTTCTCCTTCATAAGTGTAAAGAGGGTGCTATCCAATGGCTTTACCGTTATACCTATTCATGGGTTCTTTACGAGCGCCATCGTGAAATGGGCTTGGGTGCTTTAAGAGATGTTTTTTAAAACAAGTGTGTGAATAATACACAACACAATAGCGTTCTGTTCTAGGGGCCTGCTCCCATTAAAGAACGTGAGAAACAAAAGCGTGAGGCAATGCGCATACTCCACTTTTTAAAAGACAGTATCGTAGATGTTTTTGAAAGTTATAAAGCCAAATTAAAAGGAGAGTGTAAAGATGGAAGCTGGTTTTCACCTTTACGGCTTTATATTCTTCCCAACTTAGGCTGTATATCCATTTCAGACAATTACAAAAATAGAGAGACTTAATACGCTCACTCCTATCTAGCATACAAAAGCTGAAACTGTTCGTAGAGCACTGAACCGTATTGATCTGCATCTCAAACATGCTGCTGCACTAGGTTAAATGTTGATTGACAAGCAACAGCTAAAGCATGTGTTTTATTAGGAATAATAAAACGCCTTTTTCCCACTTAAAAGGATTTCCATCCTATACTGCGCAACTAAAAAACGATGCAATCTTGAACTTGTCCGTAAGCATATCTGCACAAGCAAAATACAGATTTTGAAAATTGAATTGAGAATTTCCGAAATCTACTAAACAATCTCTTGTCTAAAAACTGTTCTCTTACCGTTTTTGAGCAGCCAAAATATCTTGTACCGTTTTGACCAATTGCTCTTCATCAACCGTCACTTGCGCTGGTCGGCTTTCACGCCATGTTTGATTATCCTTAATTTCATGAGACAAACGTGCCCCTTCAACCAAATCTTTGATCTGTATTGTTCCACTCTCGCGCTCTTGAGAACCTTGGATCACCACACAAGGCGCCTGACGGCGATCCGCGTATTTCATCTGTGCTTTCATCCCTGATGCCCCCAAATAGAGTTCAGCAGGAATCCCCGCACTACGCAACTGCATGACCATTTTTTGATAGCGTGCAACAATTTCTGGTTCTTTATCCATCATCAGCACCACAACAGGCCCAGTCTTTTCTTTTACAGGCAATTTTCCAAGATTTTGCAAAGCAGCTATCAAGCGTGAAACACCAATTGAGAAACCTGTTGCTGGAATATTTTCACCACGAAAGCGTGCCACCAACCCATCATAGCGCCCGCCTCCACCAACGGAGCCAAAAACAACTTTTTGGCCATCATCATTGAGAACATCAAAAAGCAATGCTGCCTCAAAAACAGGTCCCGTATAATATTCCAATCCACGCACAACTGAGGGATCAATTTTGATACGGTTTTGAGTGTCATTTTCAGCAAAAATTGCCTGCATCTCCTCAAGTTCGCGAACCCCTTCAAGCCCTTCCTCACTCTGGTCAACGATTTTTCTAAGAGCGTCAAACGTTTCCTCTGCAGTTCCAACCTCTATGGTAAGCAAGGAAAGAATACCATCAATCTCTTTGTCCTTAAGCTCTGCGCCTTTTGTGAAATCACCACTTTCATCCAAACGCCCTTTTCCCAAAAGCAAACGTACACCTTCAAGACCAAATTTATCAAGTTTATCAATTGCTCTCAGAACGGTTAAGCGCCTTTGAGCCTGCTCACTTCCCGCCAAGCCAACTTTCTCCAAAACAGCATCCAGAATTTTCCGGTTATTCAAACGAATGACATAATCATGATGCTGAAATCCTAATTTTTGCAAACTATCGGCTGCCATCATGCAAATTTCGGCATCTGCAGCAACTGTCGGCGTTCCCACAATATCAGCATCAAATTGCATAAATTGCCGAAAACGTCCCGGTCCAGGTTTTTCATTGCGAAAAACAAAGCCTAGACGATAACTCCGATAAGGCTTTGGCAAAGTTTCAAAATTTTCTGAAAAATAACGGGCAAGAGGTGCAGTGAGATCATAACGCAAAGACATCCACTGTTCATCATCATCTTGTAGAGAAAAAACCCCAGCATTTGGCCTATCCTCATCAGGTAAAAACTTGCCTAACACATCGGTATATTCAAAAATTGGTGTTTCCAGGGCTTCAAAACCGTAAAGTTCATAAACTTGACGAATTTGTGCAATCATAACTTCGATTGCATATAATTGTGCACTTGTGCGATCAACAAAACCACGGGGTAAACGAGCTTTGGTTTTTTCTTGTTTCGATGACATGTTATTCTCTAGCAACAATTTATGTTCACAGATAATATGTGTCTTATCTTATAGAAACAAACGCTGCAATGACTTTATCAATCTGAGTGCTTTGGCAACATGCCTCAATGCCACATACACCGGATTATGCTTTATCAAAGGGAATATCAACCGCCTTTAGAATAATCAGCTATAAAAGAGTTTGCATTATGTAAGGAGCAAAGCTGCACCATCATTCTCTTTGCCAGCCCCCAATGTTGTGAGAGCCTTTACATTTGAGAGCGTTGAGAAGAGAAATTTTTTTTCTGTCTTTAAGAGTTTTTACCCACACGCTACTCTCGCTTGTGATGTGCAAGGGTATTGTTTAATTCAGCATACACAGATTTGAAATGAGAAAATCTTACGTTATTCGAGACTCTTATTAAGTATGAATAACGGAAAATTATGATTATAGATCAATATATTGACTTATTATGGAGTAAGCTCTGTATTGATCTTTTTACACGCATTCATCAAAAATGAGAGAAACCAGAGACGAATACCCTCTTATTTTTAGCAACATCGCGTTTTGCCACAACTCTTACATTTAAAGGACTATAGTTCTCATATGCATCCTCTTTTTGGCATGCAATCACTTGTGACTTGTGACTTGTGACTTGTGACTTGTGACTTGTGACTTGTGACTTGTGACTTGTGACTTGTGACTTGTGACTTGTGACTTGTGACTTGTGACTTGTGACTTGTGACTTGTGACTTGTGACTTGTGACTTGTGACTTGTGACTTGTGACTTGTGACTTGTGACTTGTGACTTGTGACTTGTGACTTGTGACTTGTGACTTGTGACTTGTGACTTGTGACTTGTGACTTGTGACTTGTGACTTGTGACTTGTGACTTGTGACTTGTGACTTGTGACTTGTGACTTGTGACTTGTGACTTGTGACTTGTGACTTGTGACTTGTGACTTGTGACTTGTGACTTGTGACTTGTGACTTGTGACTTGTGACTTGTGACTTGTGACTTGTGACTTGTGACTTGTGACTTGTGACTTGTGACTTGTGACTTGTGACTTGTGACTTGTGACTTGTGACTTGTGACTTGTGACTTGTGACTTGTGACTTGTGACTTGTGACTTGTGACTTGTGACTTGTGACTTGTGACTTGTGACTTGTGACTTGTGACTTGTGACTTGTGACTTGTGACTTGTGACTTGTGACTTGTGACTTGTGACTTGTGACTTGTGACTTGTGACTTGTGACTTGTGACTTGTGACTTGTGACTTGTGACTTGTGACTTGTGACTTGTGACTTGTGACTTGTGCACACAACAGAAAAACATGCAAGATCAAACTGTCTAATATTGCACCAATATTGATGTTTTATACAGAAAAATCAATAACTTACTTTTCAAGCACAAGCCCCATACATCCCCATTATGAGTGTTGTTTTTACTTATTTACTATCGAAGTAATTTTTCTCTTAAACATGTTTTCCATAATCACCACGTTCTCTTTTTCCCTCTTAAAACACCAATGCTTATTTTCCTCCCTAAGCATTCTTTCACGTATTTTATCTTCTCTCCCAATATCAAATATATAAGAAATTGATTTATAAGGATAAATTAGGTTTTTCATGTTAAATGAGAGACTCGAATATCGTAAGATTCTTCCATTTTAAATCTGAGTATGCTGAATCAAACAAAACTACACCCTTACCCATCATAAATGGAGCTGGCGTGTGGGTAAAACTGTACAAGAAAAAAGTAAAAATGCCTCTATAAACCGTCTCAGTGCAAGGGTTATAGCAACATTGGGAGCTAGCAAAGAAACATGATGGTGCCGGCTTACCCCTCTATAAGCGTAAAGATGTTGGTACACAATGCCCCATTACCTTCATAGACTCCGTCGTGAAATGAGCTTGGTGCCTTGAAAAATGTTTTTTTAAAACAAGTACGTGAATCTGCAACTCAATGGCGTTCTGTTTTACGTTTAAGGGCTTGTCTCCATTAAAGAATGCAATAAACAAAAGCGTGAGGCAATGCACACTCCGCATTATTTAAAAGATGTTGCCGTGGGTGCTTTTGAAAACCATACAGCAGAATTAAAAGGAGATGGCAAGAATGGGAGAACTGGTTTTCACCTTTACAACTTTATACTTTCCTCAAATTAGGTTGTATACCCATTTCAAAAATGACACAAACAAAGATACGCAATACCCTTGCTCCTATTTGGCATATAAAAACTGCAACAGCAGAGAAAACCGTTATCCATCTTAATCTTTATCTTAACTGAAAGACACATAAAGGCTTCTTTAGAGACAAAACAACGATTGATTTTGGCTAAGCCGAAGCTAACTCTTTGAAAGAAGCACTCTTATAAAAACTTCCTCTTAAGAGCTTCGCCAATTGAGTGCCTATACAAAAGTCCTCAAGACATAAGCGCGTTTTTAGCGCACATAGCAAAGTCATTGATGCGCGTTTTTAAATCAACAATATTGGAACCAGCGTCTGTAATCGACCTTGAAATAGAAGGAATAATATTCTGCCATAAACTTTGAGGGAACTGGTTTGTCAGTTGTGTTATTGTTCCTCCCTGAGCACCAATACCCGGTACAAGAAACAAGCAATTTTTTAACTGTTTGATTGTATCTTTTGCTTCACTGCCGAGTGTTCCTCCAACAACCGCACCAATGGGACCAATAGAATAATTCTTTTCCAAAGACTGGCTATTATAGTCACAAATACGCTGTGCCAAATGAACAGAAAGTGTTTGATCACCAATAAGCGCATTGCGCATTTGCTTTCCCTCCGGATTCGAGGATTGAACAACCACAAAAACTGCTGTTCCTGTTTCTTCTGCAATTTTTATCAAAGGGATAAGAGCATCAAAACCAAGAAAAGCATTCGCAGTTATCGCATCCGCTTTGAACGCACTGCTTGAACCAAGCCAAGCTTGACCATAAGCTTCAACAGTAGACCCAATATCCCCCCTTTTTGCATCAGCGATTACCAATAAACCTTGTTCCTGTGCATTTTCAATAAGCTCTTTGAGAACTTGAAGACCTTCCACACCATACAATTCAAAAAATGCGACTTGCGGTTTAATAATGCCCACATTGCCCACAACCGCTGTTAACAGGATATCACAAAAGTCTTTGAGACCTTTATAATCACAGCTCAAATTCCATGATTGTAAAACTTTATGACTAGGGTCAAAACCGATACAAAGCGGTCCGTAGATTTTACGATTTTTAAAAAAAGTTGAATGAAACATTCCACACCCTCATAAAGCGTCTTTTTAAACTTTCTAATACAACCAAAAAGAAATACATTTATCAAAATGACCGGTAACATGGTTTTCATAAAAAAGAAAATATTTTCAAATTTCATGACAGAATACGAACAAAACAAGCCATATCACTTTATAAGATAGCTTCGTAATGCACAAATATCCCTTCTGTTTTTTTATTTTAGCTAGCTTATTTTTTTAGCACGAACATTTTTGATAAAGTTATTTTAGGTTGAGATTTTACCACAAGACCTTTTATCATTGGGGTATTATAATCCCAAGATAATAATTTCAGGGAGGATAATCAGTGTTTATTTTTGGTATTTTGCGTCTATTTTGGGCACAAATTTGTCTCTTTTGGAACATAATGGTTCAGGAAGCATTGTATCTCCAGCATCATTCAAGGAGATAAACACATGGAAACCCGCATACCTGAAGACACAGCCTTTGATACCCATTTTCTAGGCAAAACATCTGTAGAGGAACAGTATCCCCTCTTTCATACGCCGATTTCATGGTCGGCAATTTTTGCCGGCCTGGTGACAGCTCTAGCCACCTCGATCTGTCTCTCTTTTCTCGTTGCAGCCTTAGGCTTCAATCAAATGGATTTCACGTCTTCCACCCCTTTTGAAGGTTCGTTACGCTCCTTTGGCATAGGATCTCTTATCGTTACACTGATCAGCCTTGCTTTGGGAGGTTTTATTGCCGGACGTTTTGCAGAATCGTCAGGCGCTCTTCATGGCTTTCTTACCTGGGCTCTCTTAACCCTTCTCATGACCTTGCAAACCATCCATGTGGTTTCAAGTACAGCAAAACTAGGCGCTCAAGCTGCGGTAGAAAATAGCTCAGCAATTGGACAAACCATAGACAGCCTCAAAACAAATTTTTCTCCCCTTTTTTCAAAATTCGATGGCGAGAGCTTTGAACAGTTTTTGCGTAAGACAAAAGACAATGGCGTTGATTTTGATAAACTGGGCAATGAATTACGCGCACTTCTCAACAAAAGCGACATCCCTGCTCTCAATCCTGATCGCTTAAAAACATCCTATCAAGCAGCTCTCAAGGATATTGGGGAGGCAATAACAGCTTTCAAAAATGATCCATCTCACTATCGCACATATTTAAAAGATCTTGGTGAGCGCCTTTCTGATCGTATAGAAGCCATTACGGCAAAGATTGATAAAAGCGATATCATCAAAAGCCTTATGAACAATGGCATGACACGCACGGATGCACAAACAGCAGCCAACAATGCGCTTCATGTTTACAAAACAGCAGAGGAAAAAACCGAAAAAGCGTTAAAAGCACTTGAAGAACAAGCTGAAACGCTCTCTGATAATCTTGAGAAAGCCATGAAGGGAGCAAAAAATACCGCCGAAAAAGCCACGAAAACAGCATCCCACATGGGATGGTGGGGCTTTTTAGGCAGCCTGATTGGTGCTATGATTTCCAGTGTTTTTGGTTATTATGGCTACAGAATCCGTAAGGCTTCTTTTATGTTCTAAAAGCTTTTCCTCACAAAGTATGAAAGTGATAAAAAGCTGTACAGTCTGTGCAGCTTTTTTTTGCCAATTTTCTTGATGGCTTTATTGTATGCAATAACATACCATAAGATCACTCAAAAATCCTCATACGGAAAAAACATTGCCCCCTCACCAATCTGTTGTTATTTTCACACCTTTCCTATCACCAATTAGAGCCTATTTATTAGCGCGATCATTGGGCCTTGTAAAACACTTGCGCAATCACGCGATACTGTTATGACATTCCATTTCAATGATCATACCAAATTTCCATATCCATATAAACAAACTATCGCACAAATGCATTCCCCCCTCACTAGCCTGTAAAAAAACAGGCTTTACCCAACTTACATAATCAACAGACCTTCTTGAAAATCTAAGCTTAAAAACAGCATATAATGACGAAAGCACATTTATATATGCATAATAATCTAAAAAATGAAAAATCTATATTTGAGAAAAACATGAAACCTATAAAGCCATAAAAAATCAGAATTTTTTATTTCCTCTATGATTCATTATTCAAACTATTTCTTTAGGAGAAACGTTTAGAACTCTTCACTCTATTTTTTCAAGAAAAAGAAAAAATCACTTTATTTTTTCTTATTATTATTGCGAAGAATAAACACTATTTTTGATTTTTTTTCAAAAATATCTCGAACAAAACAAGCATGTAAGTATAAGAGATGAGATCAAGGATCTTCTCAATCGAAATGACATTTGACAAAAAATAAATTTCATAAAAGATTCCTCTCGGTGATATTACCTGAAACCTCCACTGATTATGACAAACTATAAGGAAGATGACATATGATATTTTACTTAAATGAAGCAGAAAATCTTATCGAGTTTATTGTTAGAAACATCGAAACAACGTTAGGTAGTTTCTAAAGACGTATAGCGTAGCGATATTCAAATTTGGGTTTATACATCGCTCCCCCTCTTAATATTACTTACTAAAATTGAGAGTGAAATCATTCTTCAGCCACTCACAAAATTTCAATAGGCCCCCTTCTTCGAAATAAAGAACTCCTCATCGCTGCAAATGGGCATTGCACTTGTTTTGAATAGAGCTCTCATTTAGAGGGATTCCTTTCCCAACTTTCATCAGGAAAAAACTAGACAGAGCAAAATTAAATGATAAATCCTATAGATATGCGCAGGAGGAAATTTTAAAAGCCGTAAAAGCTTTAGCATGTTGGGGAGCATTGTGACAAAGAAAAAATCCATGATTTTCGCCTAAATGGGACTTTTTCTCGTTTTGGGCTTAAGTGGTTTTGCCGATAAAACGGCTCAAATGACATTTGCTTTACACTGAGCAAAGAGTACTGCCTCTATTTTAGAGCTGCTTTTTGCAGGGCTTATAGGAGGAATTTGTGCAGGACCCCTTGCCCCACATTTTTTGCATCACTTCCAGCCAGCACGAACAGTGCCTATTATTCTATTATTTCAAGCAATATGCATAACCACAGCCGTAGTCGTCAACCAGTTTTGGCTTTATATTACCCTTTCTTTCACACTGGGCTGTGCTGGTTCACTCTTTTGGTCTGCAATTCTTGTTGCTGTACCTGACTTCGCAAATAATGATCACCAATGAAACCGTATTACCCAAACAGTCCGTAATCTTGGTTATATTGCCGGACCACTGTTAGGCGGTGTATTGTATGGTCTATCAAACGGACAAAAAGGATTGTTCCTGTTTTCGATAATGGTTCTCTATGCAGAGCCTTTATCACCATCTACTATTTTAAAAATTTAAAACTTCATGCACAAACGACAAACACAGCGCAGCAAATCAAAAAGGGATTAGATGTAGTGGGATTCTTGCGTAAAAAACATGTCGTCTATGCTCTTACCTCCTCATCATCACCATTATCCTCACCTCTGCTCTCAACGTATTATCGATTGTCCGCATCCGCACCGAGCTGCATTTAAGTGCAGAAACCTATGGAATCACAAGCATGATAAGTCTTGGCCTCATGGTTGGTCGACTCTGTTTCTCTAGTCTTTTCCACCATTTTGGCAATGCTGCTGGAACATCACTAGCCGTGGCAATAATCGGCTTTAGCATTTTCCGCTTTTCCCTCACACACATTGTGTGGCTGATGATGCTTTCCTTTTTTATCCTTGGGGGGTACAAACGGTGTGCAAAATGCACTGATAACAAGTTTTATGATGAAAGCCATCCAGAAAAAAACAGCGAAACAGCCAAATGCCCGCTTATCTTTTCATCATACAAACATCAGTGTGCATTGGTTTTATCAGTGCGGATTTTGTCCATGTGCATCATACCCAAAGCACGCTGTTTATCATTGGTATCGCGACCATGATCACAGGCATATTAAGTTTTATCTTGAACAGAGTACTATGCAAAAAAAGGAATGCATCTTCAACACCCCATAGAACAGACAACTGCGTTTTTTGTCAAAACAGGGATGCTGCGATTGATAAAATGATAAGGATCAAAAGATGCCCCTGATACAACCTGGTATGGGAACAAAAAACAGTATTGAGCTTCTTTACACGCTCATTCAAATGGCAAAACCGCGCACAGTCCTTGAAATCGGTGCGGGGGATAGCACATGCTTGATTGCTACAGCACTGCAAAAAGCAAAACAAGCATGGCAACAGGATAAAAAACTTTTAAGATCTACCACTTTTGAAGAACGTACAGCTTTTCTTGACCCTTCAGGAGTCCTTGAGAATTATCAACCACGATTGATCACCATCGATGATTTTTCAGCAGAAGGTCAATCCGCCGAACAAGCATGGCAAAAACCACTCCAAGACAACAGCATTGAAAAAGACATGGTAACATTTATCCATATTTCTTCTCTC
Organism: Bartonella henselae str. Houston-1; assembly: GCF_000046705.1. NCBI lineage: Bacteria > Pseudomonadati > Pseudomonadota > Alphaproteobacteria > Hyphomicrobiales > Bartonellaceae > Bartonella > Bartonella henselae. The sequence goes on from NC_005956.1 coordinate 1,569,923, forward strand.
TTGATGATGAAACGCTCAAATCTTGGGGACCAATAGATTTTGCTTGGATTGATGCTGGAACGCCCGCAAATGATGTGCAATTTGTTACCACACTTTGGGAACATATTACCGCTCATGGTTATCTCTGTCTTCATGAACCAACAATGACAATAACCGTTGCTCTTGATGGAGCTCAACGGGTTCGCCGTGTCAGAACCCCTTTTTGGGAAGAAACTCTCTACCGACTTGATGGGCTCCTATGAGGCTTTAACCCTCACCGAAAACCACAAATATCGCCAAAGTGGTCTTGGTATCATTCGCAAACACACCCCTGCCGAACAAATTGTACGCGCACAATCACTACAAGCAGAACTCATAGAAATCAATGAACTGCCCATTCGCAATGATCTTTTACCCATGGGAAAAGAAGCCCTTCACAAACGATAGACCCGTAATTCACTGATCTCTGCCATGACCTCATAGACACTTCGCACTGTTTATGCCAGCCATTATCCTTGGCGCGAGAAATCTTTCTGATATCCTCAAACATGTCGATTGTGATGCCAAATTCACAAATCCATCAATCGTCTTTTAAATCTTAGTCTTATTCAAAGCACCAAAGAAGGATTTCAAGCGGAAAGAACACTCTGGAAAGCACTAGAAGATACAAATGAGCGGGAGAGAGAAAATTTAAGTGACCGACACTTAGAAACAGAAGAAATGCTGCAAAAAATTGTCCAAGCCTTTCAAAGGGAAAAAATCTATAGCGAAACGGAAGTCTTCAAGATATGCAACCTCTTTACGGTAGATTTTGCTAGATTACGGCGTACCCTTGTTGAGAGGGACTTTTTACAACGCCATGGGGGCAAACATCAACGCGTGCATTAAAAAATACGATTTTTTTTGGGAATAATTTCAAAAGCAGGGAACTTTAAATAAAATCATCATCTTTTTCGATGCAAGCTTTACCCTGATTACATTTCAAATGGCATAAAAAAACAAATGATTTTTGCAGAACTTTTCACAAAACTGTTGCAATGAAGATAGAATAAAGAATGGATTTTATACTTGTGGAAACATGAGCATTTTCTTTTTTTACGTGCGAAGCACAATCAAATGCCCGCCTCTCTTTTATCCTACAAACATGTGTATGCTCTACACCCAATACACCCTCTTATCATCGGCATCACCCCAATAATCACAGGTGTGTTAGGTTTTATATTAAATAGCACTATGCAAAAAAAGGAATGTGATTATGGTTAGCGATCTCAGTCATTTTCCCCATAAAGTAAGCAATGCAATTTTTTATAGTATAATTTATATGGACCATTCTAGAGTTGAAACACAGTGAGTGCCCTTTTATTTTTTAAGGGGAAAGATTTCCAAGAAGGACCCCAGTTTACTATAGCTTTAGTATTTTAAGGGGCTTTTACGTTTTTCACTGCTTCCCCTTTTCCTTTTCTTGCACTTTCATGAGCGGAGAGCTACGCGTGAGTTATGTATCGATGTTCCCAAGCAAAAATAGATCTCTTATTTTTAGCTTTTATGACTGTTCTATCATTTAATGTAAATAGAAACGAAAAGATGAGAAGCAAGAATCCTGTAAGGAGTTTTATATTTCTCCTATCTCGTTAACGCAGCAGAAAGATTTAATGTATCATCGGAAACAGCCTCTTTTTTATAGAAGGAAGGTTAGAGGATTTAGAGAAGAATTTGTTATTTGATGTACTTTGGTGAGAGAGAGTTGTATGACATTGATTTGAAGGAAGATGAAGAGCTTTGTGCTCAAATCATCATAATGGCATTCCCTATATTTTTGAGGGTTTTCTCTTTACGCAAGAAGACTTCCGATTATCCCCTCCCCCAAGAACCATAGCTTCAGGTGCGCTTACTCTGCCACTTTGTTTTTATCTGCGATCATAGCAGCTTTTTACGTGCAAAGCAGGGTGTGAATAGGGGAATGTGGTTGTGAGCGAGATACTTGTTTGATGTGATTTTTGGTTGCGGGGGCAGGATTTGAACCTGCGGCCTTCAGGTTATGAGCCTGACGAGCTACCGGGCTGCTCCACCCCGCGCTATAGGGAATAAAATAAAATAAGCGTAATTTTTTGTCTACGCTTAATTGTTATATTGATTTTTTTATTCTTTTAAAGATTGTGTTTTTCTCTATGCATTTAGCAGACCTGGCAGCGACTTACTCTCCCGTGCCTTAAGGCAAAGTACCATCAGCGCTGGAGCGTTTCACGGCCGAGTTCGGGATGGGATCGGGTGCGTTCACTCCGCCATAACCACCAAGTCAGCGAAATGCATAGGGAATTTGAGAAGCTATTCTTTTTTGCTTTTATTTATTTTTTTGTGGGAATGACTATAGGAAATGGGAACGATCAAGTCGATTGAACGATTAGTATCAGTAAGCTTCATGTGTTACCACACTTCCACACCTGACCTATCAACGTGGTAGTCTACCACGGTTCTCAGGGAATACTTGTTTCCTATCAAAATGACCGGTAACATGGTTTTCATAAAAAAGAAAATATTTTCAAATTTCATGACAGAATACGAACAAAACAAGCCATATCACTTTATAAGATAGCTTCGTAATGCACAAATATCCCTTCTGTTTTTTTATTTTAGCTAGCTTATTTTTTTAGCACGAACATTTTTGATAAAGTTATTTTAGGTTGAGATTTTACCACAAGACCTTTTATCATTGGGGTATTATAATCCCAAGATAATAATTTCAGGGAGGATAATCAGTGTTTATTTTTGGTATTTTGCGTCTATTTTGGGCACAAATTTGTCTCTTTTGGAACATAATGGTTCAGGAAGCATTGTATCTCCAGCATCATTCAAGGAGATAAACACATGGAAACCCGCATACCTGAAGACACAGCCTTTGATACCCATTTTCTAGGCAAAACATCTGTAGAGGAACAGTATCCCCTCTTTCATACGCCGATTTCATGGTCGGCAATTTTTGCCGGCCTGGTGACAGCTCTAGCCACCTCGATCTGTCTCTCTTTTCTCGTTGCAGCCTTAGGCTTCAATCAAATGGATTTCACGTCTTCCACCCCTTTTGAAGGTTCGTTACGCTCCTTTGGCATAGGATCTCTTATCGTTACACTGATCAGCCTTGCTTTGGGAGGTTTTATTGCCGGACGTTTTGCAGAATCGTCAGGCGCTCTTCATGGCTTTCTTACCTGGGCTCTCTTAACCCTTCTCATGACCTTGCAAACCATCCATGTGGTTTCAAGTACAGCAAAACTAGGCGCTCAAGCTGCGGTAGAAAATAGCTCAGCAATTGGACAAACCATAGACAGCCTCAAAACAAATTTTTCTCCCCTTTTTTCAAAATTCGATGGCGAGAGCTTTGAACAGTTTTTGCGTAAGACAAAAGACAATGGCGTTGATTTTGATAAACTGGGCAATGAATTACGCGCACTTCTCAACAAAAGCGACATCCCTGCTCTCAATCCTGATCGCTTAAAAACATCCTATCAAGCAGCTCTCAAGGATATTGGGGAGGCAATAACAGCTTTCAAAAATGATCCATCTCACTATCGCACATATTTAAAAGATCTTGGTGAGCGCCTTTCTGATCGTATAGAAGCCATTACGGCAAAGATTGATAAAAGCGATATCATCAAAAGCCTTATGAACAATGGCATGACACGCACGGATGCACAAACAGCAGCCAACAATGCGCTTCATGTTTACAAAACAGCAGAGGAAAAAACCGAAAAAGCGTTAAAAGCACTTGAAGAACAAGCTGAAACGCTCTCTGATAATCTTGAGAAAGCCATGAAGGGAGCAAAAAATACCGCCGAAAAAGCCACGAAAACAGCATCCCACATGGGATGGTGGGGCTTTTTAGGCAGCCTGATTGGTGCTATGATTTCCAGTGTTTTTGGTTATTATGGCTACAGAATCCGTAAGGCTTCTTTTATGTTCTAAAAGCTTTTCCTCACAAAGTATGAAAGTGATAAAAAGCTGTACAGTCTGTGCAGCTTTTTTTTGCCAATTTTCTTGATGGCTTTATTGTATGCAATAACATACCATAAGATCACTCAAAAATCCTCATACGGAAAAAACATTGCCCCCTCACCAATCTGTTGTTATTTTCACACCTTTCCTATCACCAATTAGAGCCTATTTATTAGCGCGATCATTGGGCCTTGTAAAACACTTGCGCAATCACGCGATACTGTTATGACATTCCATTTCAATGATCATACCAAATTTCCATATCCATATAAACAAACTATCGCACAAATGCATTCCCCCCTCACTAGCCTGTAAAAAAACAGGCTTTACCCAACTTACATAATCAACAGACCTTCTTGAAAATCTAAGCTTAAAAACAGCATATAATGACGAAAGCACATTTATATATGCATAATAATCTAAAAAATGAAAAATCTATATTTGAGAAAAACATGAAACCTATAAAGCCATAAAAAATCAGAATTTTTTATTTCCTCTATGATTCATTATTCAAACTATTTCTTTAGGAGAAACGTTTAGAACTCTTCACTCTATTTTTTCAAGAAAAAGAAAAAATCACTTTATTTTTTCTTATTATTATTGCGAAGAATAAACACTATTTTTGATTTTTTTTCAAAAATATCTCGAACAAAACAAGCATGTAAGTATAAGAGATGAGATCAAGGATCTTCTCAATCGAAATGACATTTGACAAAAAATAAATTTCATAAAAGATTCCTCTCGGTGATATTACCTGAAACCTCCACTGATTATGACAAACTATAAGGAAGATGACATATGATATTTTACTTAAATGAAGCAGAAAATCTTATCGAGTTTATTGTTAGAAACATCGAAACAACGTTAGGTAGTTTCTAAAGACGTATAGCGTAGCGATATTCAAATTTGGGTTTATACATCGCTCCCCCTCTTAATATTACTTACTAAAATTGAGAGTGAAATCATTCTTCAGCCACTCACAAAATTTCAATAGGCCCCCTTCTTCGAAATAAAGAACTCCTCATCGCTGCAAATGGGCATTGCACTTGTTTTGAATAGAGCTCTCATTTAGAGGGATTCCTTTCCCAACTTTCATCAGGAAAAAACTAGACAGAGCAAAATTAAATGATAAATCCTATAGATATGCGCAGGAGGAAATTTTAAAAGCCGTAAAAGCTTTAGCATGTTGGGGAGCATTGTGACAAAGAAAAAATCCATGATTTTCGCCTAAATGGGACTTTTTCTCGTTTTGGGCTTAAGTGGTTTTGCCGATAAAACGGCTCAAATGACATTTGCTTTACACTGAGCAAAGAGTACTGCCTCTATTTTAGAGCTGCTTTTTGCAGGGCTTATAGGAGGAATTTGTGCAGGACCCCTTGCCCCACATTTTTTGCATCACTTCCAGCCAGCACGAACAGTGCCTATTATTCTATTATTTCAAGCAATATGCATAACCACAGCCGTAGTCGTCAACCAGTTTTGGCTTTATATTACCCTTTCTTTCACACTGGGCTGTGCTGGTTCACTCTTTTGGTCTGCAATTCTTGTTGCTGTACCTGACTTCGCAAATAATGATCACCAATGAAACCGTATTACCCAAACAGTCCGTAATCTTGGTTATATTGCCGGACCACTGTTAGGCGGTGTATTGTATGGTCTATCAAACGGACAAAAAGGATTGTTCCTGTTTTCGATAATGGTTCTCTATGCAGAGCCTTTATCACCATCTACTATTTTAAAAATTTAAAACTTCATGCACAAACGACAAACACAGCGCAGCAAATCAAAAAGGGATTAGATGTAGTGGGATTCTTGCGTAAAAAACATGTCGTCTATGCTCTTACCTCCTCATCATCACCATTATCCTCACCTCTGCTCTCAACGTATTATCGATTGTCCGCATCCGCACCGAGCTGCATTTAAGTGCAGAAACCTATGGAATCACAAGCATGATAAGTCTTGGCCTCATGGTTGGTCGACTCTGTTTCTCTAGTCTTTTCCACCATTTTGGCAATGCTGCTGGAACATCACTAGCCGTGGCAATAATCGGCTTTAGCATTTTCCGCTTTTCCCTCACACACATTGTGTGGCTGATGATGCTTTCCTTTTTTATCCTTGGGGGGTACAAACGGTGTGCAAAATGCACTGATAACAAGTTTTATGATGAAAGCCATCCAGAAAAAAACAGCGAAACAGCCAAATGCCCGCTTATCTTTTCATCATACAAACATCAGTGTGCATTGGTTTTATCAGTGCGGATTTTGTCCATGTGCATCATACCCAAAGCACGCTGTTTATCATTGGTATCGCGACCATGATCACAGGCATATTAAGTTTTATCTTGAACAGAGTACTATGCAAAAAAAGGAATGCATCTTCAACACCCCATAGAACAGACAACTGCGTTTTTTGTCAAAACAGGGATGCTGCGATTGATAAAATGATAAGGATCAAAAGATGCCCCTGATACAACCTGGTATGGGAACAAAAAACAGTATTGAGCTTCTTTACACGCTCATTCAAATGGCAAAACCGCGCACAGTCCTTGAAATCGGTGCGGGGGATAGCACATGCTTGATTGCTACAGCACTGCAAAAAGCAAAACAAGCATGGCAACAGGATAAAAAACTTTTAAGATCTACCACTTTTGAAGAACGTACAGCTTTTCTTGACCCTTCAGGAGTCCTTGAGAATTATCAACCACGATTGATCACCATCGATGATTTTTCAGCAGAAGGTCAATCCGCCGAACAAGCATGGCAAAAACCACTCCAAGACAACAGCATTGAAAAAGACATGGTAACATTTATCCATATTTCTTCTCTCTTGATGATGAAACGCTCAAATCTTGGGGACCAATAGATTTTGCTTGGATTGATGCTGGAACGCCCGCAAATGATGTGCAATTTGTTACCACACTTTGGGAACATATTACCGCTCATGGTTATCTCTGTCTTCATGAACCAACAATGACAATAACCGTTGCTCTTGATGGAGCTCAACGGGTTCGCCGTGTCAGAACCCCTTTTTGGGAAGAAACTCTCTACCGACTTGATGGGCTCCTATGAGGCTTTAACCCTCACCGAAAACCACAAATATCGCCAAAGTGGTCTTGGTATCATTCGCAAACACACCCCTGCCGAACAAATTGTACGCGCACAATCACTACAAGCAGAACTCATAGAAATCAATGAACTGCCCATTCGCAATGATCTTTTACCCATGGGAAAAGAAGCCCTTCACAAACGATAGACCCGTAATTCACTGATCTCTGCCATGACCTCATAGACACTTCGCACTGTTTATGCCAGCCATTATCCTTGGCGCGAGAAATCTTTCTGATATCCTCAAACATGTCGATTGTGATGCCAAATTCACAAATCCATCAATCGTCTTTTAAATCTTAGTCTTATTCAAAGCACCAAAGAAGGATTTCAAGCGGAAAGAACACTCTGGAAAGCACTAGAAGATACAAATGAGCGGGAGAGAGAAAATTTAAGTGACCGACACTTAGAAACAGAAGAAATGCTGCAAAAAATTGTCCAAGCCTTTCAAAGGGAAAAAATCTATAGCGAAACGGAAGTCTTCAAGATATGCAACCTCTTTACGGTAGAT